>JAITMW010000109.1 GCA_031277155.1 Clostridiales bacterium
AAGGCCAGGCCACCCTGTCTTGGGGTATTCCACAAGAAAACCAGCTGGACAGGCTTGTTTTCCCCCTTCGCAGATGGGTGCCGGTGACGCATATCCCGCCCACCCCGCCCACCGGCGGCTATTTTGTCAACGACATTGTCGTTATGCATTTGCTGCGGGCGGGAGAAAACGAGATGTGGGTGGAATACCGGGTTTTTAGCCAATCTGCCGCAAATTGGACAGAAGGCTTTACCGTCGCCAACGAGCGTACAGACCTCTATAACCATTTCAAGATAAATTACGGCACCCTTGGCCCTGAGGATGATTACAGATATCTTATGCACGACCACGGATATTGGATATCCCACATGAACCTCATCGACCCTGTTATTACGCCGCCGGCTGTGTTTAATCCAAACCGCATAGCCTCTGTAGAGCGTGAGCTTATCACCAACGACCCTACCCATAACCGCGACTTCGGCGGCCCGTTGCATTTAATTAACGACCCGGCGCTTGTTCCGCCCCTGCCGCCTGTCAGCATGGGTGCCCAGCAGCAGCCCTTTTTCCGCATACAGCGCGGCGGCGGCTTCTCCTTCAGCTTACAGCCCGGGCTGGCTGTGGACCAGTCTGCGGCACATTCTGTGCATTTTGTGTGGGATGACGAATTTGACCTTACAGGCAATACATTTATCATGACCACGGGCGGCCTGATGCCCGGGGCCTTTTACGAGTTCAGACTAAACAGGAGCTTCCCAATAGATTGGATGGACCCTGCCTTACCGGCGTTGGTGTGGCCAACCCCGCCCCATGTCCCTCCCGCGTCCCCAACAAATCCATTTACCCTTATAAATATACCTGCAACTCCAATTGCCGTGCAAAGGGCTTTTACGGGCTTTATGACGTCCACCGTGCCGCTGGCGCAGCATAGAGAGGTAGAGACGACGGTGCAGCCCTGGCACATTGGGCGCACCGGCCATTTTGACTATCTTTGGCGGCATCCCGAAGCGCCCTGGGGGCCACCAGACTACACAGACAGAAAATATATTTTGACGAGGGGTGATAATGTTGCTGCGGGTTTGGCGGGTTATACCAATTGGGACCTTCCGGGCTTTCCACGTCCAAACGACCCCACATTTATGGACCCATTGTGGCATCCATGGAACCAGCTGGACCACACCCACCCCGTCCATGCCGGCATCAATGACTTTTTGCCCGGCTTTGCGGGCACCAGGGCAATAAACGCAAGACCCGAATTGGAGCCGCTGGGCGGCTTTCCCAGCAATATGCTCAGGGTGCGGGTGGAGATTCCTTTGAGATTTGTGTCCGAAGCAGACCCCGCCGCCCCCGGCGGCGTCCACCAAGCGTGGGAACGTATGGATGCCAGCGAGTTTGCGGCCATGTCCTTCAATTTTAATATTGATTTGCAAATTCCGCCGAATATTCGCACCAGCTTTGCATATCAAAATATTTTTGGTGGCTATGGGGGGGCCAGCCCGCCCTCAAGGGCGGACAACGGCGCGCCGCCTTTTATTCCTCTGGCCGACACCGCGTGGCGCACCGCAATGGATGGCACAGAACACATCGGAACAGACTTTTATATAATGGGGCTGGAACCAAGCCGCCTTTTCCCGCATTTTCATTTGGAGATATTGCCGCCTTCCATGGCCATTTTGCGTCCCGGCATGGCTGATGTTGTCGCCGGGGACAACCAGGGCGGAGGCAGCAGATTTCCCGTTGACAATGTGCATACCTTCCTGGAATATGACGTTGTGTTTATAGGCGGCAGGTTTCATGTGCGCATCTTCCCCTTTGTTGATGCCCATGGCGACTATATCGTCCTTACAAACACTTTGATAACGGCACCGCACAGAAGCAACGGCCGGGATGTGTTGTTTATCCCGCTGTATCCCGGGGGGCCTCCTTCCCATGTGCAGGTGCGCTTTATGCCGTCTTTGCCGGCCATGGATGACCTATATTCGCAGGTGATGGTGTTTACACCCGTGTCTGACCGCCATATTTTTACGGAGCCCGCCAATTTTGTGCTGCACCCCGACAACCCGCCGCTGACATTTTATGACCCCAACAACGAAAACGAGGCCATTTTCAGCGTGGATGTGGGTTGGGATTTGGCCACGGTGCAGCAGCTTTTGGAATATTTCCAAGAGGTTGCGCCGGGCAGAGGGCCGGGCAATACCTTTGGCCCTGACGCACCGGGATGGGTGCAGCCGCCAAGCTGGCAGCTTCCGCTTGGCGCAAGGCCCGCTTCACCCGGCAATCTGGCGCATCAAGAATGGTTTCTGCCCGAAGATGAGCTGATTTTCACATATCTTCTTCATTCGCGCCTAAATCCGTGGGATGAGGAAGGGCAGCCCTTTGCCTTTGTGGATGTCATCATAACATTGGAAAGGGATGGCCTTGGCAATCCCACCCACTTTGAATGGGAATTTGATATACGCGAATTTATAGACCCGCCCGTGTTTCAGGTGCTTGCGGACCCGCCGCCCACAATGGCGGTGCCTTTGCCCGGCTTTGTATATGTGACCAAAACGGCGCCTTTTACACATTCGGCACTTGTGCTGGACCAATTTGGCCTGCCATATACCGCATCAACACCTGTCATCACATGGCAAATCTCCAATATATCAGGCGGCACGGCCACAATTGACCAAAATACGGGCGTTGTTACGGCCAGCGGCCCTTCTGTTGAATATACCGTTACGGCCACGGCCGAGTTTGCCGCCTATGGCATAAATCGCACCAGGTCTCTTGTTGTAACAAACCCGGCGGCTTTGACGGCGCCCACAGGCATCAGCATTACGTCGCCTCCCGACACCGTTTTTCAAAACCAGACGGAGACATTTGCCGCCGCTGTGGCGCCGGCACCGGCCTTGCAAAATGTGAGATGGGAAGTGACGTCCGCTGCGTCGCCCGGGCAGACTGTGCCCGGCGCCACCATAACGCAGGGCGGCGTGCTTTTTGTGACCCGTGATGTAGAGGCGGGCACACAGCTTGTTATCACCGCAAGGACAAACAGCCTTGGTTCTGCCGTGTTTAGCGCGTCCCATACGGTGACGGTGGCTGTGCCGGAGCGCAGCCAAACCATAAGCGGCATAACCATGGACGACACAATACGTATTGGCGTTGGACCCGGCGGCGTGCCCGGCGGCGACATACGCCTTAGCATGATAGCGTCCAGAGTGGGCGTGACCGTGCCGCCGCTGCCGCATTTCTTCAATTTTCCTGAAATTTATCACATAACGGCGCAGCTGTTTGACATAAACGCCAATGATAACAGGGCCGTGCCAATCAGGCCGCCCCTGCCGGAATCCAATCACCAGCCTATGACGCTGGATGCCCCTGCCGAGCCGCAATTTCCCCCGCCGCAAAATTTGCGCGCCTGGGTGGATGAGGACGACGAAGACGACCCATACATCATAGGCGGCTATTTTGACATGGCCTTTGATGTGCCCCTGTCGCGCATACGGCATTATATTGACAGCGCTCCCCGCAGAGGGGCGGATGTGGATGTCACCCTTCGCGTATTTATCTCCGAAAGCCAGGATGCCATACACGCCATCACCGGCATGGCCGGCGACCAAAGGATTGGCACCGGCACAAATGCCGCTACGCTGATACCCGTAACCGCCAGCGCAAACGGCGTGCCCCAAATTCTTGCGCCATTTTCAGACAGCGGAAATCTGGAGGCCCTTCGCGCCGGTCCCGTCGCATTTGAAGTGGACCTAAGCGCCGCCATGCTTTTCAGCGATGAAATGACGCTTTCCCAGGTATTTAAGCTGCATGGGCTGGACAGAAACAGACAATATTTCATTACGATGGACGCCGTTGCCCTGTGGCATACTGTGCCCGAATATCTAAATCCTTCTACCACAACGAATATTGCGGGCATCACCACCATGGGCGACCTGGCACCACCTGACCCCGATGGTATGAGGCCGTCTATGCCGCAGGATTTGCGGGTGGACGACATAACGGTGTCCAGCGCGGACCTTTCCTGGCTGCCTGTGGCACCCTTGACGTCCGAAGGCGGGCAAATACGCTATCAGGTATTGCGTATGCGCGCCGACCAACTGCCTGACGAGCTTTTGGACAGGCATGACTTCAACATGACGCGGGTTTTGGCAGAAATTAACGAGCTTGGCCTGTCAAATCCCGAGGCGCTGCTGATAACGCAAGGCACAGGCCCCGGATATAACGAGGTGCGCAGCTATATCACAGGCGTGGCAGGCCCCATAGGCGACATTGCGCCCGGATTTTTGCTGCGCCACGGCACCCTTGACCCTGACGACCCCAATGACACGGAGGAGCGCGTAATTTTCCGGGACACCAACCTTTCGCCCAACACATTGTATTTCTATTATGTGCGCACCGTGTGGCACACCCCCGGCGGCATGACATATTCTGCTTGGGTTGGCGTGTCCGTCACCACAAGTCTGGTAGACCCGCCGGAAAACCTGCGCAGAGAATTTGCGCCTTGGATTGGCGGCGCCGTGTGGCAAGATTTTGACCCCCGCTTCCAATTTGTGATACGTTTTGACGCCCCTGTGGGCACGCTGGATGCCCACGGCACGCTGTATGATTTCCAATATTCCTTGAGAGAGGGCGACGCCCCGTGGGAAGACCCGGCGCGACTGACCGGCGCCATGCTGCTGGAGCGCATACCGACGCCGGGGCGCGAAGGCTTCTATCAATTCACGTATTTAATCAGCGGCCTGCTGCCCGGCACCCAATACAGCATACGCGTGCGCACCATGGACCTTATTAACGGGGATTATTCCATGTATTCCAACATAGCCACCACGCGCACCGATACCGACCAGGACACCATTGACCGCGAGAGGGATTTGGCCAATTTGCATCAATACCTGCGGGATTTAATCGCGGAATTTATCCGACAGCATCATTGGACGGCGCAAAACAGCCTCAATGTGTTTTCCGCGGTATATCGCCCGTCAATGGTGAACAATCTTGTGGAAACAAATGGTTCTATGATAAGGCTGGCCATGACAGGGCAGAATATCAATATATACTATCTGCCCCAGGCGCTGTTTTTGCGCACATGGCAAGCAGAGCGCGGCTTTATCATCGCCAGGGACGACATGGAAATTGCCATACCCTCCCATGCCTTTAACATGATAGACAATGAGGCCATACTGCAAGCCCAGCAGCGCATAAGGGACGTGCCCGGCGTGATGGATTATTATGTGCGCATCACAGTGGCTTTCAGCGAGCATGGCGAAAATGTGCAGATACATGGCCGACAGCCCGCGGGGCAGGAAATTGTGTTTAGCTTTGAGGTGGTGGAAACCAGCACAACCGCGGCACAGCTGGACGAGGATATTTTGGCCGTGTTGCAGCATCGCCTTAATATCGACTATTACACACAGCCCTTTGTGGACGAGATAAACCAAATGCTGGACAGGGAAGAATCCTATGAAGACATGGTGCGCAGATTGCATCAAATTGCCGAAAATATTCAAAATCAAATGGCGGCATATGTAAACAGCCAGCTGCTGCCGACGCTGGACAGGGTGTATGAGGTGAATTATGTGTCCCAGCCTGTCACGGTAAGGTTGATTAACCAGCCAACCAGCGCGGTTGTAAACGGATTTCGCTTTGCCGGCGCAAATTGGGTGCAGCAAGAGGTAAATATACAGGGCGGTGCCCGCGCCATGCGCACAAGCGGCACGGGGGCTTTCGCCTTTAACATCCAAAACCTCAATTTGCCGGGCGTCAGCCAAATGCAGGGCAACGAGACCCTTACGGCATTGTTTGTGCGCTATGGCCTGCATGACTTTTTGGGAACGGATGCGGCATTTAATCTGCAAAACAACATCACCCTGCAACAGGTGCAGGGCGTTGCCGCAAGGCTGGCCGGAGCGCCCGCCGCCGCCAATCCGCAGACATGGCTGCGCGGCCAGGGCTATATCGTGCCTGTGCGCGGCGCAAATTCGCCCGCCACAACACAAGAGGCCCTGTATATTTTGATGGCCGTGTATGAGATACGCACAAACACCAATATTGCCGGGCTGCGCATTAGCAATTTCAACGCCGCGGGCAATATAAGCGGCATAGACGCGCGCTTTAGGCCCTCCATACAAGCGGCCTTCGAGCTAAACCTATACACCAACGCCGATATGAATCCCACCGCACCCATTTCGGTGGAGGACGTATTAAGGATGATATTGGCCATAAATCAGCGGGTGCCGTTGTAAAGCGATAGGGGGATACTATGAAAAACAGACTTAAAAGAATTTTGGCATCGGTCCTGGCCATGCTGTTTGTGTGGGGGGCCTGGCCCACCGCGCTGATTGCCAATGACCAGCTGCCGGTGAACAATCTTTGGATTGTACACCAGACGCCGTTAAGCAGCCAAAACTATACCTTCAGGCTGCAATGGGGACGGCCGCTTCCCGCCGGAGTGCCTTTAACCGCCCCGGGAAACTTTTTGGGCAGCCCCAATAACCCCGGAGGTTTGGCCACATCGGTGCTTGACGCCGCGGGAATTGCCCAGGCCCATGCCGCCTGGCTTCAACACAGGGCCACCAACTATAGCGTTATGCGCAGGGACGCGTCATATTGGCCCCCCGCGACATCCACATGGGTTAATGTCGGCGAGGTGTCCACTATTGAAAACAGCCCCAGCTTTCAATATGTAAACAACAATTTGCCCTCGGTTGAAAGGATGCGAAACGGCCGCATTTACGGCTTTCGCATAGACGCCCGCCACTATCACAGGTTTGAAGCCATTCCGCCGTTGATTGGCCATACAGAATTTCCCATTTCTGCCCAAGGAAGCACGGAAGCGCTGTTTTTGACGGATTTGGAAGTTATGGCACGGGGCGAAGGCAACGAATTGACAGTGGAATGGAGCCGTCCGACCCTTGACGGCAATGTGGACCCATTTACGGGCTATCGCATCTTTTTCGCGCCGGGGGGTGCTGCCGTCACCAATATTTTTGCGCAAAATTCCGAGACTGTGACCATAGGCGACCCCAGACTGACTATAGACGGCGACATGTATCGCTTTACATTTACGACGGCGCCCGGCACGCTTATTCCCGGGGCCATGTTTGCCGTGGCCGTAGAGCCCATGATAGGCAACGCCACCCGCCGCACAGTCCCCTCTCTTAGGGATGCCTTTACGCCCCGCGGGGACCTGCATTACACCATGAACGAATATCGCACAAACAGCGCCTTCATACGTCCGCGCTTCATATACACGCCCGTCGGGCTGAATTTGCTGCAATTAAGCTGGGACACGCCCATGGACGCACAGCGGGTAGAATTGTGGATGCGACCGGACAATGTAGATGCCGCCGCCCTTCTTGGCTCGATTTCGGGCACCGCAACCCAAGTCATAAATTATTGGCTGACGCAAAGGCCCAATATTGTAACATATTTTTATCTGCGCATTTATCGAGACGGCATCGAGGTGGAAGAGCTGGTTTTGAGATATGACCCCAGCATCACGCCTTTTTCACCTACGCGGCCAAATATTTTGCATATAGACCACGAGCCAAAACCAGCCGTACAGCCCATCACATTAAATATCATGTGGGAGGCTTTCCACCGCGTTCCATATACCGATGCGGACCGTCAGGACTTTGACAATATGGTGGGCAGCGGCGATGCCGCAAGATATTTTGACCCCTATGTGCAATTTGAGGTGTTTATCACGGACGATTTGGACACCCTGTCAAGCCTAAGCGTCTTTGGCGACCAGCAAGTGGCGATTTTGACGCCGGAGCAGTTGGGCAGATTTTTGCATAACTGTGACGACCACGACCCCATTTGGGCCCATGAATATGAATTTGAATTGTTCTGGGACAGCACAGCCGAAGAGCTTCGTCCCATAGAGGCCAACAAAGTGTATTATGTGCGCATAAACACCCGCCGCACCGCAATATCCACATGGCAGACATCCTGGCCCGCGTATGGAGCGCACTTTGTGCCGGGCTATGTTGATGTGCGGCCCCTTATTGTGCCTGCGCCGCCGCTGCGCATACATGATGAGGATTTGGACAATATCACCATAGCCTGGGAGCAAACCTGGCTGGAGGTATTTGACGCGGACGAATTTGTCTGGCACACACGCATTGCCGTGCGCGGCGGTTCGCTGGTTTTTGGCAACGACATCTTGGCGACGGATACGGCAATTCCGCCGCTGCACACCTTTGCAAACGCGGCCGCGCTGGAAGATTATCTTTTCAACCAGCATGGCGGCATGGTTGTGCCTGTGCGCACCCAGCGCCTGGCAGACTATATGGGATATGAGATACATGTGCGTCCCTTTGCCGCCATCTCTGAGGCAATGTCGCCGCCGCCCGAGGATGCCTTTGACATCTTTGTGGAAGACCTGCACAACACGCCCGGCGCCTGGACAATAATTGACCCGGAGCAAGAAGAGGGCGACAACACAATGTATTACACGATAGAAAACCTGGAGCCAAACACGACATATGCCATATTCTTCAGGCCTTTTAACCCGCGGCTGGAAAATACGCCGGAAAGAAACGCCTGGTGGCCCACATTGCTGCTGGGCACCACCACGGCGGAGCGGGACGAAATTGACATTATACCCACAGTGCCCATTTTGACGCCGGATACGGCGGGGGATGTGTGGCTGCGCTTTGGCCTGCGGCCATATACAAATCCGCCGCTGCGCTATGAATTCAGAATAAGTGAATTTGCCGATTTTGAAACGGCTTGGGAGCTTGAGCCCATACGCGAAGACATGTTTGCCAGAGACGGCCACCAGTGGCGGCGCTTTGCGGCAACACAGCTCTTCCCGGAGACGACATATTATATCTGGGCCAGGGCCGTCGGCACGGCGGCGGACGGCAGCTATCGTTATTCGCTGTGGTCCAACCCCATCGCGATGCAGACGACGCCTATAATGATACCCGACCCGCCGAGGGGCCTGGGCATCGCCAGCCAGCATGATGTGCATATAATCAACCTGGAAAACGAGACGGACCTTTCGCCTGTGGAGCCAAACGCCATGATTATCACATGGCTGCCCCATCCCGGCGACACAAATATGCCCATAGATATGCAGGACGGCGCCATGGGCACGGAAATTTTGGGCAGCCCCAATATTTTACATTCATATCTTGTGCGCTTTCCGGAGCTTGCCGCCAACAGGCCGTATTATGTGCGCGCCAGGACGATTTACAGCATACATCGCGAAGGCATTAGCGGCCCCGTGACGGATATCAGGTTTAATTATGTTGTGCAGATGGCTACAAATCCGCAATTTGCCGATGCCACCACTGTTTTTGTCCTGCCGGATTCTTATCAAATTCAGCATGGCGTAAACACGCGCATGGCCATGTCGGCCTGGACGCAAACCTTCATCTTCCACACCGCAAGGGACGACGGCGAATTTGACGGCGATGTCGTGCCGGAGCTTTTCCCGCTGCCGATGCACGACTTTGAGATTATCTACACCGCCGCCACCCAGACGCTGTCCTTTAGGTTTAGGTCCACCGGCGTGGATGCCGACGGCAATCAGGATAATTTGGTTGACCAGCGGTTTATCTCGCGGCTGATACAGCAGCGTGTGTTTGATTATGCCATTGACATGACGCATTATAACAACCTTCCGGTGCGAAACAGGGTGGTAGAGCTGCCATATTCCATTATCACGGCCTTTGATGAAAGGCAAATCAGCTTCAGCGTCACCGCGGGGGACACCAGATACAGCCTGTCGCCCGGGTTTGCGGACACGCCGCAAAATATCGGCTTTAACGTGAATTCGCGCCTGCGGCTGTATATCAACGATATCATCGAAGAAGACGTGCCAACATTGCCCGACGGGCAAAATTATGTCGTCGCGCCGCAAAATGTGGCAATAAATGTGACCACGGCCAATAATCACGCCAATGAGAGAATCCAGCTGACAACCTTGGGGGCGCCCCTCAATGTGGCCCACAGCGTAAACCAGGCGGCCATGCTGGATGCCAATATAGGCAGCTTTGCCATGACGCAGGATGATGTAAATTGGCGCAGGATGCCCACAACTTTTAATGATGTGGCGGGAACATTAAATTTTGCCACCAACAGACCGGCGGATTTTACCGCCATTGCCGCGGGGGTGCCCTTGCAAGTGGGCACTGTCAGCCCTGTTGTGCGCGATGCGCTGTATTTTGTCAACAGCCAAATGGCCTTTGAGGATATGGATTGGTTTGCGGAGGACAATCCCATAAATGCATGGCAAATCAACCGCACCATATCCGCCATTGCCAGAAATCAAGATACTGTGGCCATAAATACCGACCTTACCGCGGCGCAAATGTCGTCTCTGTCTAATTCTGGTATGTTGGTGCCGGGGGCGGAGACCGTGACGCGGGAGGCCGCAATATCATCCTTGGTGCGGCTGTATGAGGTGCGTACAAGAAGCAGGGTTGTGGGCCATCCCACGCTGGAGACCTCGTCTTTTGCGGATATGGACACCGTGACGGCGGCCAGGCAGCAAAATATGTTGAAAGCGGAATTTTTGGGCTTTATAGACGGGCCCATGGTCAATCCCCATGGCCATTTGACCATGGGCGACGCCATGATAATTTTTGAGATAATTTTGCGGAATTAGGGCTAATTATACTCATGCCGGATGTAGGGGCGAGCTGTGCTCGCCCGCGTCCCAAGCGCCAACGGGGTCCCTAAGATTCACTTAATTCGCATAGCCTGCGGGCGACCGCAGGTCGCCCCTACAACAACCCTATGACGGATTAAAATGTAGGGGCGAGCTATGCTCGCCCGCACCCCCTGCAACTTTTGTCATCACTGTTGCGCTGACTCACGGGCGAGCGCAGCTCGCCCCTACACGCAGACAGACAACGCGCCGGTAAAGACAAAATATTTAACACGAAAACAAAAATACCTTGACAAAATTAACGCGATATCCTATAATATAATCGCAGATAGACTGGCCATATCCCCAAGTGTTTGCAATCGCTTGGGGTTTTTCTAATAAATACAAAGGGGGTTTTTGGCCATGGAAAATAAGCTGAAACTCTATGGATTTAACAATCTTACAAAGTCCCTCAGCTTCAACATTTATGACATTTGTTATGCCAAGGGCGAAAGGGAGCAAAAGGACTATATTGCCTATATTGACGAGCAATATAATTCCGAAAGGCTTACGGGCATTTTGCAGCAGCTGACAAAAATGATAGGTGCCACAGTGCTTTCTGTGTCCAAGCAGGATTATGAACCCCAGGGCGCGTCTGTTACGCTTCTCATTGCGGAAGAGGACATGCGAAACGGCATTGGCATTGCGCCGGAGACCGTTGTGGCGCATCTGGACAAAAGCCATGTGACGGTGCATACCTATCCCGAATTTCACCCGGAGACATCCATCGCCACCTTCCGCGTTGACATTGATGTGTCCACATGCGGCGAAATTACGCCACTTTCCACGCTGGACTATCTAATTGGCAGCTTTGATTCTGACATTATAACAATGGACTATCGTGTGCGCGGCTTTACGCGCGACATAGACGGCAAAAAAATCTTTTTGGACGAGGGCCTGACGTCCATCCAAAATTATATAGACAAAAAGACCCTGGAAAAATATGACGCTGTGGACGTAAATGTGTATCAAAGCAATATTTTCCACACGAAGATGCTGATAAAAGATGTGGATTTGGAAAACCATTTGTTTAACAGCGACGTGTATGAACTGCCGCCCAAAAAGCGGCTGGACATCACCAACAGCCTGCGGCGTGAGATGATTGAGATTTTCAGCGGGGCCAATGTGTTTGCGCGGGAATAGGAGGAAAAGCAATGCAGCCACACAGAAAGTGATTTATGACCTATTGGACGCCTTGCCGGATTCCCAAATTTCAGAAATGGCCAGCTTTATAATGTCCATAAAAATGCGTGATAAGGGCAGGCTGCACAAAGACTTAGAAGCCGCAAGCCTTGCAAGCGCGGATTTTTGGGACAATGACATTGGCGACGAGGTGTGGAACAATACATAGGCGGGGTGATATATTTTTCAACCACGAAAATCACGAAAATACACGAAAAAGACCTTTCTATGACACAATTTTCGTGCTTTTTCGTGCATTTCGTGGTAGATGGTTTTGTATAGCATTAATTTTCACACCACTCCCAAAAAAGACGCCCCGTACTTGTCTTATCCAAACTTAAAGGCGGTGCATAGCATTGGACAGGAATTTGCAAAAACGCGCACCCATTATGGAGGCCATGGAAGCGCTGCGCGCCAAGCGCGTTGTGCCTTTTGACGTGCCCGGCCACAAGCGCGGCAAGGGCAGCCCCGAATTGGTAAAATTCTTCGGGGAAAAAACCATGTCCATTGATGTCAATTCCATGAAAATGCTGGACTTTTTGGGGCATCCCGTTTCCGTGATTAAAGAGGCGGAGGAAATTGCGGCGGATGCCTTTGGGGCGGCGCACGCGTTTTTGATGGTGGGCGGCACCTCAAGCAGCGTCATAGCAATGATTATGGCGGTTTGCAAAAGGGGCGACAAAATCCTGATGCCGCGCAATGTCCACAAAAGCGCCCTTTCTGCCCTTGTGCTTTCCGGCGCTGTGCCCGTTTATATAGACCCCGGCATTGACGGCAACCTGGGCATTTCCACGGGTATGCGCCTGGCGGATATACAGTGCGCCATTGACGAAAACCCAGACGCCACCGCCATTTTCCTTAACAATCCCACATATTACGGCATTTGCTCCAATCTGCCGGCCATTGCAAAGATGGCGCGCCAAAAAGGCATTGCCGTGCTGGTGGACGAGGCCCACGGCACCCATTTCAGCTTTGGGCGCGGCCTGCCTGTGTCCGGCATGTCTGTTGGCGCGGATATGTCGGCGGTGTCCATGCATAAATCGGGCGGGTCCTTGACGCAAAGCTCATTTTTATTGCTGGGAGACGGGCCAAATGCGCAGCATGTTCGCCAAATCATCAATTTGACACAAACCACATCGGCATCATATCTGCTTATGGTGTCCTTGGATATTTCGCGCAGATATCTTGCGTTAAATGGCGAGGACATTTTTGACAAGGTGGGCAGAATGGCCGATTATGCCCGCGAGGAAATCAACAATATTGGCGGCTATTACGCATATGGCAAGGAAATTATTGACAATGACGCCATTTTTGATTTTGACCACACCAAGCTGTCTGTCAACACGCTGAAAACAGGCATGGCGGGCCGCGCGGTCTATGATATTTTGCGGGACGAATATGACATCCAAATCGAGATGGGAGACATCGGCAATATTTTGGCCTATGTCTCCGTGGGCGACACCATGAAGGACATAGAGAGGCTTTGTTCCTCTTTGTCAGACATTTACAGGCGATATGGCAGCGACAAAAAGGCCCTGATAGATTATGAATACATTCATCCTGTGGTGGCGGCCTCGCCCCAGGAGGCCTTTTACGCGGACAAGCAGCCGGTGAAGCTGGAGGACGCTGAAAACCGCATATCCAGCGAGCTTGCAATGTGCTATCCCCCCGGCATACCCATCATCGCCCCCGGCGAAACCGTGACCCGGGAGGCCATTGATTATATACGATATGCCAAGGAAGTGGGCTGCAGCCTGACTGGGACCCAGGACGAGGCTGTAGAGCAAATATATGTTATGAGGTGATGATATGGAGCTTTGGTTTACGGAAAAACACAACGAATTCGCAAAAATGTCCTATAAAATCAACAGGCATCTATATAGCGGCCAAAGCGAATTTCAGCGCATAGATATCTTTGAATCCTTTGAATTCGGGCGATTTCTCACGCTGGACGGCCTTATGATGATGACGGAAAAGGACGAATTTGCATATCACGAAATGTTGGTGCATGTGCCCATGGCCATCAATCCCGATATCAAGAAGGTGCTTATTGTGGGCGCGGGCGACGGCGGCGTGGTGCGGGAAGCCGCGAAATATCAGGGCATAGCCAAGATGGACATGGTGGAAATTGACAAGCAGGTGGTGGATGTGTGCAAGCAATTTTTGCCCCAGACGGCATCCGCCCTGGACGATGCACGCCTTGACATATTTTTCCAAGACGGCCTGCGCTTTATACGCAAGGCCGAGGATGAATATGACCTTATCATTGTGGATTCCACCGACCCGGAAGGCCCCGGCGAGGGCCTGTTTACCCGGGAATTTTACGGCAATTGCCACAGGGCCCTGCGGGAAAACGGCATTTTGGTAAATCAGCTGGGCAGCCCGTATTATGCCACGGACGCCGCCGCCATGCTGCGCGCCTATGGCAAGCTAAAGCATGTTTTTGGCATACACGCGGCGTATCAGGCGCATATTCCCACATATCCCAGCGGGCATTGGATGTTTGGCTATTGCGCAAAGGCCCACCGGCCCACCGATATTTCTGATGATTGGAATAAATTGGGCATTGACACCAAATATTATAATACGGAGCTGCACCGCGGGGCCTTTGCCCTGCCCACTTATGTGAAAGAGATGCTGGGCTGACCGGGGCGGCCCCGCAATCCCAACATATGGCAATTTTGCGACGGGGTGAGGTAATTGAAGAAATGCCCAAGATGTATGCAAATCAATGGTGATACGCAAAGATTCTGCAAACATTGCGGCACAGAGCTGTTTTTTGTTGAAAGGTTTAAATGCTTGGACGAGCCTGATGCAAAAA
>JAITMW010000119.1 GCA_031277155.1 Clostridiales bacterium
CTGCCCGTGCATTGGGTCGATATTGACGAATTTGGCGACAATAAAGCAATTGCCGAAGAAATTTTTGGGATTTTGCAAAGCGGGACAATGTCGATTAAGGGTTGCGACTAAGCTCGCCAAACGCACCGACTTGTAGTCATTACTTTAGCCGGGTTTACCCGGCATCGCGTCACAGCTCCACCCGCGCGGTGGCAATTTTATCCAAAAACGCGCCGTCATGCTCCACAAACAAAATTGTCGGAGAATATCGCAAAATCAGGCTCTCAATCTGTATGCGCGACAACACATCTATGTAATTCAGCGGCTCGTCCCAAATCAAAAGATGGGCCGCCTCCAACAGGCTTTTGGCCATCAGCACCTTCTTCTTCTGGCCCGCCGAAAAATTTTGCATGGCAATATCAAATTGCTCGCGCCGAAAGTCCAGCTTGCGCAAAAGCGCCAGCATAAGACCGGTATCCAAGCCGTTTTCACGGCAAAAATCCCGCAATGTCCCCGTCAAATGCGATGCGTCTTGGGAAACATAGGAAATTTTCAGGCCGCTGCCCACATGCACTTCACCTGTATGACTTATCCCCTCGCCGCAAATCAGCTTGATAATGCTGGATTTTCCGCTGCCATTGGCACCGCACAGCGCAATCCTGTCGCCGGCCTCAATGGTGAAATTGATGCCCCGGCACACGTCCCTGCCGCCGTATGAAATGGCCACATCACCCAGGCGCACAAGGGTTTTGGCATGATATTTCTGCGGGAAAATCTTTAGGTCGTCGGCCGTCTCGATATTTTTCAGCAGGGCAGATTTTTCATCCACGGCGCGCTGTCTGCGGCCTTCAATGGCCTTGGCCTTTTTCATCATCCTGGCGGCCTGCGCGCCGACATAGCCCCTGTCATATATTCCCTGTCCAATTTTTGTGGATTCTATTTTGTCTGACCAAGCGGACTTTTCTCTTGCGGTTTTTTCCAGCCGCCCAATCTCCCGCTTCAGCTTCTGATTTTGCGCCAGCTCAAAACTGTCCTGCCGCTGCTTATTCTCAAGCCATGTGGAAAAATTCCCCCGCGTCACACTGATATCGGCCTTGTTGATTGACAAAATATGGTCAACGCAGCCGTCCAGGAAATATCTGTCATGGGACACCAAAATAAAGCCGCTTTTGCCTGCCAAATATCGGCTGACAAGCCTTCTGCCGTGTATGTCCAAATGATTCGTAGGCTCGTCAATCAACAAAAAGTGATTTTCGCGCAAAAACAGCGCCGCCAGCATGATTTTGGTCTGCTCGCCGCCGGAAAGGGTGTCAAAGGGCCTTGTCAGCACATCTTCAACCACCTCCAGCAGGTTTAGCTCCCTCGCAATTTGCCAATCCGAAAAATCGCCAAAATCTCCGATGATGGATTCCGTAAGCCTTGACTTATCCACATCAAAGGGAAAATATGTAAAATTGCAGGGGGCGGAAATTTTGCCATAAGGCGTCAGCTGCCCCGCCAACAGGCGCAGCAATGTGGTTTTGCCGCGGCCGTTGCGGCCGGAAAGGCCCAACCTCCAATTTGTGTCAATGGAAAGATTCACATTCTCAAACACATTTTCATAACTGCCCGGGTAGGCAAAGGTCATGCCCGAAATACTTATTTCAGCTATATTTATCACTCCTTTGCGGCGGCGGGGATGGACCCCCGCCCTACCGGCGAAAACCTACGGCTGCTTAACGCCAGGCAAACCTGCCCCGGCGTATAAAACAGCCAAATGGCGGCATAGGCCAAATTTGCCCCATAGGCGTTTTCAATGACGCCCCAGAGGCTTAAATTCCAAATGGCCACGCATATGTCGCATAGCATAAAGGCCGTCATGCCGATGAAAATAAGGATGCTGCCCGTGGCAGAAAAGGCCCTTTTGCGCAGGGCAGCCAGCATGGCGGCATAGGACAGCACAAAAAGCTGGGCATACACCAGGGCCACAGCCACAAGTATATTGCCTGTTACGGCGAAAAACACGGCGGGGGCCGCCAGCGCAAAGGGCAGCACCTTAAGCCGGGCGGTGCCGCCAAAGCGCATATTGTAAAGCACCTGCACAATGCAAAAAAAGGCCACGCCTATAATATCATCGTTGATGATGACGAGGAAAAAGTCCGCCGTCACCGTGGCGGCCAGCGCGGCAGTCACAAGGACATAATCCCGGCGGCTTACGGTGTCACGGCCTGTGGCGGCTATGACGAAGCATATCACGATGGCAGTAAATTTCACAAGCTCGTTTGTCATAAGTATAGTATGTGCAATTTGGAAAAATTTAGCCGAAACAAAAAGCCCCACACCAAAACGGCACGGGGCATAGCAGCAATGTGAATTATGCGATGAAGCCTATTACCAGCGACAATATCATGAAAAATCCACCAAGGATTTTGGTCCATTTTTCCAGACGCCCTTCCACGGTGCGGGCCTTGTTTTTGTCAAAATAGGTTTTGTCGCCGCTCATGCCGCCAACATTGCCCGAAAATCCGGCCTGGCGCTTTTTTTGCAGCAATATTGCCGTTATCATGCACAGGCACGCAAGGGCAAGTATCACGGAAAGGATGATGTACAGAGTGTTCATTCAAAAAATCCTCCTAAGCAGATGTTTTCATTGACTAATTAAACTTGCGTTTTCTGGCCGCCTCGCTTTTTTTCTTGCGGCGCACGCTTGGTTTGTCATAATGCTCCCTTTTACGAACCTCGCCTAAAATTCCGGCTTTTTGCGTGGCGCGCTTAAAGCGACGAAGGGCAGAGTCCAAAGTTTCGTTATCTTTCAATCTGACTTCTGACATATATCTTTCCCTCCCTCCGCTTGTTGCCAGCATGGCAAGTTTTTCCTATAAACAAATCAACAACAAAACCGTTGTCGATATATTATACATGAAAAATTTCTCCACGTCAAGAAAAAAATTCATCCAACTTCATTGCCAGGGCAAGCTGCCCCACAGGTCACGCCCCGGCATTTGGCCCAATGTTCTGTAGCGGGTTATTTCATATTGTGGCTGCCTGTCTTCGATGGGTATGGGCGCGCCGGACAGCATATGCGTCACATCCAGCCGCACCTGCCTTATGCGCGCAATTTCGGCGTCGTGCAAATCAGGCTGTTCTCCTTGCGCAAGCCTATCTAAGGTGTAATTGACAGGGAAAATTGTAAAATCCCGCCCCTGCACCCATATGGGCACATGATATGCCCCTGTAATCACGGCTCTTTCCCCTTCCACCCTTTCAAAGTCCAGAAAAAATATCGCGCTGGCCTCACGGGGCATTGTGCGCTGGGCGGAGACAAAGTTTGCCATGGAATATGCCACAAAGGTGCGGCGCACGGTGCCGTCAGCTTCGGGCACATACACAAATTCGGCGGGCAAAAGGGTGTGAGGGTGGCTGCTCATGATGATATCCGCGCCGGATTCCAGCATAAAATTGATTGTACGCATCCAATTATACCATCGCGCATCCGTGGCGGCGTCGAATGTGTCGCGGCGGTCATTCATCGTGCCGTAATATTCAAGGCCAATATGGGGAAGCACCACG
>JAITMW010000125.1 GCA_031277155.1 Clostridiales bacterium
GCCATAATAAGATACATCCGCAAAAAGCATAATGTGCTTATTGGCGAGCGCACCGCCGAAGACCTGAAAATAAATGTCGGTGCGGCTTTCAGGCGCTCGGGGGATGTACGCATGGACGTCAGGGGCCAAAACCTGGTGACAGGCTTGCCCGGGACCATATCCATCAGCTCTGCAGACATGCAGGAGGCCTTGAAAGAACCCGTAACGGCAATAATTGAAACCATACACTCCGTCTTTGAAAAGACCCCGCCGGAGCTGGCAGGCGATATCATAGACCGCGGCATGGTGATGACAGGCGGCTCTTCCATGCTTTTTGGCTTGGACAAGCTAATCAAGCACACCACAGGCATTGATGCCATAATAGCCGACAACGCCATAAGCTGCGTAGCCGTAGGCACAGGACGCTATATAGAATATCTGGCGCAGAGAGATAGGCGCAGATAGTAAATTTAGGTTGACATTTGCGGAATTTTGTATTATAATACCAAGACACTTTTAAGGATTTTTTTCGGCGCCAAGGAGGAATACCATGATTAGAGGATTATACACATCGGCCATAGGCATGGCAGGCCAGATGAAACGCATGGACACAGTGGCCAACAACCTGGCCAATGCCGACAGCCCCGGATTCAAGCGGGATGTCGTCGTCACCCAATCTTTCACCGATGTTTTGATGCAACGCGTAAGAGAATATGAGCTTCGCGGATTTAACACCACAAATATCACCGGCCCCGCCAGCCTCGGCATAATTGTCAGCTCTGTTCACAGAGATTTTTCCGCCGGTTCCCTTCAACCAACCGGCAGTCCGCTGGATTTGGCCATAAGCGGCCCCGGCTTCTTTGAAATTGCCTTCGCGGACCCCATCAGCGGCGAGGTTATACCCATGTTTTCCCGCAGCGGCAGCTTCACCCTCAGTGAAGGCGGCATGCTTACGACAATGGGCGGCCACGCCGTTGTAAACACAAGCGGCGAGCCAATAATCATCCCCACCGGCGAGATAGCCATACACGAAGGCGGCGGCATTTCCGTCAACGGCGCATTTGTTGACACAATACGCATTGTGGACTTTGAAGACCCCGCAACCCTGCGCGCTTTCGGCGAAAATCTATACGCCACAACAGACGAATCTGTCGAGGCGCCCTTTGCGGGCCGCCTTATACAAGGATATATCGAAACATCCAATGTAAATATCGTGCGCGAAATGGTGGAGATGATTGCCCTGTCCCGCGCATATGAGGCCAATGCCCGCATGGTGTCCATTGCGGACCAAACCCTTGCCCAGGCCGTAAATGAAATTGCGAGACGATAAGCATCGAATATGTTCCACGTGGAACATGTCAACATTTGGAAGGAGTTTTAATTATGATGCGTTCTTTATGGACAGCGGCGTCAGGGATGACTGCCCAGCAAACAAATGTAGATTTAATTGCAAACAATTTGGCCAATGTTAATACCACGGCCTTTAAGCGGGAGAGGATGGAATTTAAAACCCTTCTGTATCAGACCATGCGCAGGTCGACGGAGGACCCCGTTACGGGGGTCATAGGTCCCAACAATCTTCAAGTTGGGCTTGGTGTGCGGCCTATTGCGACATCAAGAGTTTTTGAGATGGGCAATTTGGAGCGCACGGACAATACCATGGATTTTGCCATAAATGGCCAGGGATTTTTTGTCATTCAGAGAAATTTGGACCAAGTGGCATATACAAGGGACGGAAATTTTAGGCTGTCTGTGGCGGACGAGGGCATGATGCTGGTTACGTCTGACGGATTTCCTATATTGGGCGTGGATGATATGGAAATTATCATTCCGGCTGATGTCAATATTTCGTCCATGGTGGTTGATGATTTTGGAAATATTATGTTTACGACGCCTGAAGGGGAATTGGAAGATTTGGGCTTTCAAATTCAGATTGTGCAGTTTCCTAATGTGCAGGGCCTGGAATCCGTTGGAAATAACTTGTTTATGCAGACCATTGCCTCCGGCGAGCCTGTTTTGGAAGCAGACGGCTTGACGCCTACTGTCAGCAATGTGTTGCAAGGCTTTTTGGAGATGTCCAATGTGTTGCTGGCGGAGGAAATGGTGCGGCTTATTATTGCGCAGAGGGCATATGAAGTTAATTCCCGCGCCATACAGGCGTCTAATGAGATGTTGCAGCAAGCCAACAATCTGCGTCAATAGGAGGGATAGGCCATGGATTTTTCTTCTATCAATAGTAATTTAATGAATCAGGCGGCTTTTGCGATTAGCCATCGCAATCCCACAATAAGCGGAGCGGATATGGCCTTGTTTAGCGAGGACGATGCCGAGCTTATGTATGCGGCGCAAAAATTCGAGGGATATTTTTTGCAGATGATGTTTCGGGCTATGCGGGATACGGTCCATTCTGACGATGGGATTTTGCCGCAAAGCGAGACACAGCGCATCTTCCAGGACATGCTGGATGAGCAGACCGCAATTGCGGCGGCGCAGGGCGGCGGTATGGGGCTGGCGCAGCAAATTTTTAATCAGATGACGGCCCATAGAAGCGCCGTGCAGGATGCCCTGATTAGCGAGAATGCGTATTATGGCAATCATGGATTGGAGTAGTAGGGCGGGGGTTTGCCCCCGCCGGGATTAGTTCGCCATAACGGCGGGGATGCAGTTTTGGCAGGCACGCCTGCTAAAACCAGTGGCCCGCCCTACGACCACAGCCCGGCATTTGTCGGGCTGTTTTGATTAGGCTTGCTCGAAAACTGTCACCCTGAGATTCTTCGCTTTGCTCAGAATGACAGGAAAGAAGTTTCGGAATTAGGTCTGTTCCAAAATTGTCACCCTGAGATTCTTCGCTCTGCTCAGAATGACAGGAAGAAGTTTCGGGCAGGTCTGTTGAAAATGAGGGAAAATATGGAATGTTTTGACCAAGACGAGCGGATTATTGAAGGCACAGTGGAGAAAGTCATATTTGAAAATGACAGGGGCGATTTTTCGATTTTTGTCATAAGTGTGATGGCGGACGAAATTGTGCAGGAGATAACATGCACGGTGCAGGGGCAAATTCATATTGGGGAAGACGTGAAGCTGACGGGCTTTTTTATTGTGCATCCGAATTATGGCCCCCAGTTTAAAGCCGGCAAGCTGGAGCGGGTTATGCCAAAGACAACGGAGAGCATTGAGAAATATCTGGCCAGCGGCGCGGTGAAGGGCATTGGGCCTTCGCGGGCGGCGCGTATTGTGAAGGAATTTGGGCTTGAGACCTTTGAAGTGATTGAGAATCGGCCGGAGCTTTTGGCCAAAATTAAAGGCATTACGAAGAAAATGGCGGCGGAGATTGGCCGGGAATTTGCGGACAAATCTTTTCAGCGCAATACGATGATGTTTTTGCAAAATATGGGGCTGACGGCGAATCAGTCCAAAAAGATATGGGAAAAGTATGGCGAGGATGCCATTGACACAGTTAAGAGGAATCCATATGCGCTGGCGGAGGATATTTTTGGCATTGGCTTCAGGATTGCCGATGGCATTGCCGAAAAGGCGGGCATTTCGCGCTCTTCACCATTTCGTATTTCGGCCGGGGTGAGCCATATTTTGACAGAGGCTTTGGGCAGCGGGCATGTGTATTTGCCCAGGCCGGAGCTGATTGCCAAAAGCCGTGATTTGCTGGGCCTGGAGGCGTCCGAAATCGAAAATCAGCTTTTGCGTATGGTGATGGAGGCGGATATAAAGCAGGACAAAATATGGCGCGAGGACGGCGAGGATGAAATTGCGGTGTATCTTGCGGCATATTATCATGCGGAGATTTATGTGGCGCGCAGATTATTGGAGCTTAACGCGGCGGTGGAAGCGCCCGGGACCGATGTTGACAGCGGCATTGCCGAGGTGGAGCGCGAAAGCGGCGTTGTTTTGGCGGATTTGCAGAAGATGGCGGTGCGGGAGGCAGTGATGAGAGGCGCGCTGGTTATCACGGGCGGGCCGGGCACCGGCAAGACAACCACCATAAAGACTATTATCCGCATCATGCACAAGATGGGCAAGAGCCTGGTGCTTTGCGCGCCGACGGGGCGTGCGGCCAAACGTATGAGCGAAGCGACGGGGATGCCGGCATCCACTATACACAGGCTGCTTGGGATTTCTCCGGAGAACACGAGGATGTCTTTAAAAAGCGAGGTGCCCGAAGAAATGATGATTCAGCAAGACTGCGTTATTGTTGATGAAAGCTCTATGGTTGATATAATATTGATGTCCCGGCTTTTGTGGCGCATAAAGCCCGGAGCGCGGCTGGTGTTGGTGGGGGATGTGAACCAGCTGCCCTCTGTTGGGGCCGGAAATGTGCTGCGGGATGTGATAAACAGCGGCAAGGTGCGTGTGGTATACTTGGATGAGATTTTTAGGCAGAGCCGCGAGAGTGCCATTGTGATGAATGCCCACAGGATTAATGAGGGGGTTTACCCTGTGCTGAATGAGAAGACATCGGATTTTTTCTTTATTCCGGAGACTGATATTAATAAACTGATTGTGACCATATCGGAGCTGACGGCAAAGAGGCTGCCAAAATTTATGGATGTGGACGCCATACGGGGGATTCAGGTATTAACGCCCCAGAGGAAGTCGGCGGCGGGGGTTGCGAATTTAAATATTGTGTTACAAAATGTGTTGAATCCCGCAAGCCCAAATAAGGCGGAAAAGGCCATGGGCAGCTTTGTGTTTAGGCAAGGCGACAAGGTGATGCAAATTAAAAATAACTATAACACGCAATGGGTTGTCGTCAATGAAATGGGGGCCGTTGTTGATGATGGCTATGGGGTTTTTAACGGCGACGAGGGGATTGTGGAGAGGATTGACGGCGAGGCGCGCAAAATGCGCGTGCGCTTTGAGGACGACAGGGTGGTTGATTATGAGTTTGGGCAGCTGGACGAGCTGGTGCTGGCATATGCCATTACGATTCATAAATCCCAGGGGTCGGAATATGATGTGGTGATTTTGCCCATACACAGCGGGCCGCCGATGCTGCTTAATCGCAACTTGTTGTACACGGCCATAACCCGGGCGAAGAAGCTGGTGGTTATTGTGGGGATTGCGGGGACGCTGTATCGAATGGTTGACAATATCAGGGAGAATGTGCGATATTCCACATTGGAATATCGTATTGTGCGGCTGTATAGGCAGTGGCATGATGAAGAGGGCGGCGAGGATGAATGAGGCGTACCTGTTGAAAAAGAGCAGGGGGCAGATTGCCATTGAAGTGGTGCATGACAGCATATTTCCGAACAAATGTTTGTTTTGCTGCAGGGTGATGGATGATTTGCGCGAAATATTTTGTGGTGGCTGCGCTGATTATGCCGCCTGTGATTATAATGATGAAGCGGTGCGCCATGTAATTTTTCGCTTTAAATATGAGGGCAAGCGCATGTTGGCACGGCGGATGGCCGAGATGATTTTTAGGTCTCTCGGGGAAATTGACGCGGACTGCTTGGTTTGTGTGCCGCTGCATGAGAAGCGCATGAAGGAAAGAGGGTATAATCAGGCCGGGCTGCTGGCGCTGGAGCTTTCGGGGCTTTGTGGTGTGCCTGCGTATGACGGAATGACGCGGGTGCGGGAGACGGCGAGGCAGTTTGACTTAAAGCCGGAGGAAAGAGCGGCAAATGTGGCGGGGGCCTTTGGGCTGAAAGAGGGGTTTTGTGTGGCGGCAAAGGATGTTTTGCTGGTGGATGATGTTTTGACCACAGGGGCTACGGCGGCGGAGTGCGGCCGGGTTTTGACCGAGGCGGGCGCAAAATCCGTGAAGCTGGCGGCGTTTGCGCGGGCGTGACCACCCCTTGAAAAGGGAATGGCCACAAGGGCAAATTATTTATCTTGAAGAAGTGGAAAAATGAAGCTAATATAAATTTGGATTTTCGCCGATAATATATTACAGAGAATTTGAGCGATGATTTTGCAAAATATATTGGAAGGGGAGAGCTTGTTTATGAAAATTACGGGCATTGGCAATGTTCAGGGGGTTATGCGCCCTACGGAAATTGCGGCGAAGGTGCGGACCGAAAAGCCGCGCGGCGCTGTGGACGCTTATGAACCAACGGTTTTGGCAGGGGAATTTAATCTTGCCAGAAGGGCTATTTTGGCGACGCCTGACATTAGAACGGACAGGGTTGACGATGTTGCGGGCCGTATAATTGCGGGCGATTATAATATTTCTGCTGCTGATTTGGCGACCAGGATTATGAACCAAGGTTAAACCACGCATCGGCCTAAATTATGGGGTAGAAATGGGGCATATGTTTTTCGGGGGATATTTTTATGGCAGGATTGATTAGCAATCTTATAGAGGTGCTTCAAGGGCAGGTCGTGCTGTATCAGCAGATTAGTGCCCTTTCTGCGCAAAAAAAAGAATATATCATCAAGAATGATATTGAGAATTTGCGCAAGATTGTGGCCGAGGAAAATATGGTGGTGCCCAGGGTGATGCGCGGAGATAAAGAGCGCGAGCGCATTATGAAAGATATCTGCATGGTCCTTAACAAGAAGGATGAGGACATGACGCTGAGCTATCTTGTGACTTTGATGGAAAATCAGCCGGAACACGCGGAATTGCAAGATATTGTCGAGAGAACGAAGACGGCTGTGTATGAACTTAACGACATAAATGAGACCAACAAGGCACTGATTGAAAATGCGCTGGAATTTATTGACTATAACATAAATTTGATACATTCGACTTTTTCGGAAACGCCCGTGGGCTATGGCAGCAATTATGAAGAGATTGGAGAGCAAAAGAGCTTTTTGGATATCAACGGATGATTTTTACATTGCATAAAACGAGGTGAAAATATATATGAGCATGAGCAGTCTTTCTACACCTATAAGCGGCCTTCAGGCGGCGCAGGCGGGCCTGTATGTTACGGGTCACAACTTGGCAAATCACCATTCGAGGGGATATACGCGGCAGTTGGTTGGGCAAAGCACGTTTTTAAGCCGCAATATTGGGCGTGATGCCATTGGGGCCATGCAGGTCGGCTTGGGCACGAATATTTCGGGCATACGCCAGGTGCGTGACCATTTTTTGGATATGCGCTGGAGGGCGGCGGCGCCGGAGCTTAGCTTTTGGGATGTGCGGGTTGGCACGGGGCAGCGCCTTGATGACATCTTTGGAGAGCTGGAGGGCGAATTTCGACTGCAAGGCGTGCTGAGAGACCTTAACCGCGCCCTGCACGAGCTTAACAACGAGGCGCCCTCTATAGAATCCCGCGGAAACTTCATTAATTTTGCGGGGTCGTTTATCACAAGGATTGCGGGGGCCGCAAACGCGATGGCCCAGCGCCAGACGGAGCTTAACGACAATATTAAGGCCGCCGTGCGGCGCATTAATCAGCTGACCACGGAAATTGACGACATGAATCGCCGCATAGTACTTGAAGAAATTGGCGGGGCCAATGCCAATGACTTTAGAGACAGGCGCAATAACGCCATTGACGAGCTTTCGACGCTTATCAATATCACGGTGAGGGAAGACACCAGGGGCAATATCAACATCATTGCCAACGGACATGCCCTTTTGGTCAACGGCAACAGGTTGCAGCTGGGTTTGCAATATTCCGCGCCGGGGTCATTGTTTGTGCATCCCGTGTTTACGACGGAAGACGGGATTTTGCCCCATGGCGAGGATGTGCGGGCATTTTATAACTGGGAGATGCTGGCACACAGAGCGCATATACCGCCCCAGGGGGCGCTGCTTTCAATGATAATGTCGCGGGGGCTTAGCTCTGCGAATCATACCACGCCCGGCTCTACCGATATTTGGGACGTATTTAATATGAACCACGGCGTCATCCCCCAGGTGCAGGCGCAGCTGGATACCATGGTGAACACCCTTGTAACCATGTTTAACAATGCTTTCACCGAGCCGCATCCAACCCTTGGCCTTCCGCGAAATCTGCAAGGGCATCATCACGGCCAAATTGTGCCGCCGGCTACAGAGCCGCTTGATTTAAGGCTTTTTGTGGAAATTCATGCCGGCGAGGGGTTTACGATGGGCAATATACAGATAAATCCCAATTTGATGGGGCATGGGGGCGCCAGCCGCCTGCCGCTTAACTTTGACGGGCCCGACGACAACAGGCTGGTTGGACAGCTTTTAGAGCAATGGGGCAGCGCGACAATCACCATGGCGCAAGTGGGCACCATAGGTGATGCCTTTATAGAATTTCCCGGGTGGTATGGCTTTAGCGTGGATGGGTTTTATCGCAATTTTATCGACCGCATGGCCACGGGAACAAGCACGGCCATAGGATTTTTGGAGGCATCCCAAGAGGAAATGAATTTTGTCGACAACCGGAGGCTGCAAATTTCCGGCGTATCAATAGAAGAGGAAATGTCCAATATGATACGCTTTCAACATGCATACAACGCTTCGGCACGGATGATAAATACGCTGGATTCTATGATGGACAGGATAATCAATCAGACGGGCCGGGTTGGGATGTAGCTTTATAGAAATGGAGTGGAATTATGAGGTCATCATTTTTCGGATTACATGTGGCAACATCCGCGATGAATGTATCGCGGGCACATTTGCATATAGTCGGCCACAATATGGCCAATGCCGTAACACCCGGCTTTTCGCGCCAATTTGGCGTGCAGCAGGCCACACAGCCGCTGCGCGTGGCGGGTGCGCGGGGCATGGTTGGCACAGGCAGCCATATTACCTCTATCGGCCAAATGCGCAACCAATTTTTGGATAATCAATTTTGGAATCAAAACGCCGTGTTGGGGCAATTCACAAGAAAATCTGAAATGTGGGCATTGACCCAGGGCATTTTGCGCGATGTGCCGAACGAGGGCGTTGGCGTCACAAACGAAATCAACAGAATTATGGACAGGATGCAGGACTTAAATCAAAACGCGCATGACCTTACATATCGCGCGAGTTTTTTAAGCTCTTTGGATTCCCTTGCCGTCTTTTTAAACACGGCATATTCGCAGCTGACACAGCAGATGAGGGACATAAATCAGGAAATCAGGTCCACCGTTGGCGTCATCAATTCATTGGGATTGCAAATTCGCAATCTTAACAGGCAAATTACCGTGATGGAGCTGGACGGCAGCAATGCCAACGACCTTCGGGACCAGCGCGCGCTTTTGCTGGACGAGCTTTCACAGCATGTGAATATTGACGTGCGCGAAATTGAAAAAAATCCAGAATTTGCGGCGGGGCGCGAAACGGACCCGCGGCAAAGCCGCCGAGAGCTTATTGTGCTGATTGATGGGGCGGTGTTTGTCAATCATTTCAATGTCAATGAAATTGAGGTGCGCCAGCGCAGCCCGCAGGCTGCCCTTAATCCCGAGGAGCCGCCAAGGATGTATGACATTTTTTGGAGCAGCGGTATGCGCTTTAATATGTATTCGCCTTCGCTGACGGGCGGCCTTTCGGGGCTGATACAGATGCGCGACGGCAATGGGGCAAACCATGTCAGGGTGACAACCCACGGCCCTGCGGCCTGGCCCCCCGCGCCGCCCGCGCCGCCGTTGCCGGCGGGCACAACGCCTTGGCATGTTGATTTTAACACAGCCTTTCGCACGGATATTGGGGGCACCGGCATAGTCACCGCAAGGCACTCTGACGGGCGCATTTTGCGCATAAGATATACGGAAATGGCATATACGATGGCCGCCGGCGGCTGGCCGCCCAATGGGGCGCATCTGGCGCTGCATACGGACGACCTGCCCGCCGACTGGGGCCCCGCATGGCAGCTGACAATAGGCGAAACTACCAACTATATGGGCATACCGTATTTTAAGGCCCGTTTAAATGAGCTTGCGCGCACATTGGCCCGCGCCTTTAACGAAGGGCGGCATCTTATGAACAACGACGATATTGTGGGGCTTGCGGGTGGCCATATCCATGGATGGGACTTGCGAGTGCCGCCGCAGCAAGGCCAGTGGCTTTTGGCCTACGGGGACTTTAACTTTGGAAGCAGCACCGCAACGCCTTTTAACTATTTCAACATCAATGCCACCAACTTTGCGGTAAATCCCGAAATTATGCGCAATCCGGCCTTGATGGCTCTCGCCGGCGACCCAACGGAGCTGCCCAGCGGCCACGATATCATTGAGGGCTGGACAAATCTGACCGAAAACCGCTCGCTGTTTAGAGAAGGGCGCCTGGGGGACTTTTTGTCCAGCATCACGGGCAACCTGGGCATTGTGGCGGGACAGGCCACAAGATTTGGGCAAAGCTATGCCGAAATTGTGACGACGACGGACAATAGGCGGCGCTCGGTATCCGGGGTAAACCTGGACGAGGAAGGCGTGTCCATGATACAGCACCAGCTGGTGTTTAATGCGGCGGCGCGGCTGCTGACTGTGATTGATGAGATATATGATACCACGATAAATCGTTTGGGGATGTGGTAATGACGACTAGGGGGGATTTTTCATGAGAATTACAAATCAAATGACGACGAACAGGCTGCTGTTAAACATAAATCGTAATGCCACCGCGGCGGAGAGGTTTATGATGCAATTGACAAGCGGCAAGCGCATACACAATCCGTCTGACGACCCCATAATCGCCAGCCGTGCCCTGCGCTTTCGCACAAATGTGTCAGAAGTGGAGCAATTTCAGCGCAATGCCGCCCAGGCCACCTCTTGGATGGAAGTGACAGAAGGCGCCATGAGCAATATGCAAAGCATCAAAACCACCATAAATACGCGCCTGGTGCAGGCCGCGACGGGCACATACACCATTGGCCAGCGCCAGACCATTGCCGCGGAAATTGATATGTTTTTTAGGCAAATGAATTCCGAGATGAACACGACCTTTGCGGGGCGCTATGTTTTTTCGGGCTTTAGGACGGACAGGCCGCCCATTATCACCAATGACACAGAGTTTTCCGGCCCTGCCACCCTCACCCATGACCTGAGGGCGCAGGATTTGGAAGTACTTACGCAGATTGCCTGGTGGGACGGCCCCCCGGCCAACGCCTGGGAATTTAACGCATATCCCAACGACCCCACAATTTCTGCCATCAATGTTTTGGACGAGCCGATTCATAAGTTTAAGCTGCCTTACAGCGAAAGAGACGGCAGGACAATGAGCATACCCGTTATCGAGCTTTTTGATGCGGCGGGTGTTTCCATAGGCACCATCACCCCAATCAGCATGTCGCTGACGGGCCCTGACAATCCCTATACCTGGGCGCAGATAAACGATGTGGCGGTGTTTATCCCCGAGACGGGCGAAATAATCCTGCCGCAAAGCGATGTGGATGATGTGCGTGATGCCGCAAGGATGGAAGTGGTTTATGAGATAGACCGCGTGTTTGAAGGCGAGCTTAATCCTTTTGTGTTTTTCCATACGGAGTATGCCGGCGACACATTTACGGTGGGCGACCAGGAGCTGCGCTTCGAGCTGGGCACAAATGTGCGTATCGCCGTAAACAGCCAGGCCAACGATGCTTATCCATGGCAATTTTTCGCGGACCTAATGTCGCTGCAACTTTTTGTAAACAAAATGGATGTTCCGCCGAACCTTACGGAGCAAGAAGCCATAGAACACGAAGCATTTTTCCGGGAATCTCTATACCAAAAATTTACAAATATGATTTCATCCATGGAAGGGCACATACAACATTCGGCGACGGAATACACCACCATGGGCAGCCGCATGAACCGCGTAGAGCTAATCAGCAATCGCCTGATGGAAAACAGGGACACCTTTACAGAATTGATGAGCGAAAACGAAAATATCGACTTCATCGAGGTTATGATGCGCTTTAACGCGGCGGAGGCAATTTTTCAGGCGGCTATGCAGGTGGGCGCAAGGATTTCCCAAATATCCATTGTCAATTTCCTGTAAAATAATGAAAGGCGTGACGATATGAAGCTAGAAACTCGTAATTTTGGGGATATCGAAATTTTAGAAGAGGACATAATTGATTTTCGTGAGGGCCTGCCGGGATTTCCAAAGGACAGGCGGTTTGTGCTGCTTTCGGAAGCCGACAGCCCCGTCTCCTTTCTGCAGTCTGTGGACGGCGGCGATGTTTCCTTTGTGGTGGTTGATATGCTGGCCTTTATGCCGGATTACAACCCCCATGTGGACGTAAACTTTATAGGAGATTTGGGCGCGTATGTCCCCGAAAACTTCCTGATTTTTAATATCGCCACAATTTTTGACAATCTGAAAGATTCTACAGTAAACCTCAAAGCGCCAATAATCATCAATGCCGTTGACAAAAAGGGCAAGCAAGTGGTTTGCGAAAACGAGGAATATTCTGTGAAGGCTCCGCTGTTTGCGGCTTCCGGCCCTCAGGACGAGGAGGGAGAGATATGCTAGCATTGACGCGCAAAAAAGGCGAATCCATCATAATTGGCGACAACATAGAAGTTATTGTTCTGTCTGTGCAGGGCGATATGGTAAAAATTGGGGTAGAAGCCCCGCGCTCTATTCCCGTAAATCGCAAAGAAATCTTTGTACAAATTTTGGAGCAAAACAGAAGGGCGGCCGAAAGGCCCGTCTCTGTGCAAGACATTTCCAATCTGTTTAAAATAATGCAAGAAAGAGAAAGGCAGGAGAAAGAGCAAGCGCAGAGGAGAGGCGATGGCAATGGTGCAAATTCAGGCAAATAACAATATGGCGCTTTTTGGCGCGCCAAGACGGCCGGGAGCAAGAGGCGGACCGCAAACCGACCTGATGCAGCTGCGCCTGCAAGAAAGACAGCGCGAGATGCAGATGCGCGAAAGGGAAAACGAGCGTATCAAGCTGCTGACTGAAAGAATGGCCGAAGTGAAAAATTCTGACATGGAGTTGAATTTGAGGCAGAGCGTTTTGGAGAGCCTGGCCAACCAAATCAATCAGATATATCAAAATCGTGAAAAGCGCGAGGCCATGGCGGCAGAGCGCGAGATGATGCGCCAAAAGGCCGTGCTGGAAGAAAAAACCCAAATGCGCGACGAGGCCGCAAATAATGTAAACGAAGCCCAAGACCCTCAAGAAGCCAGACAAGCCGGGGAGCGCGACATGATGAAGGGTCTTGTGCGCCTTGCTGTGACGCAGGATAGAATAAGCACCCTTAGGCAAACCCGCGCCGCACTGACACAGGAAGCGGGCCATATCAGCCGCGCCATACATAGCGAAAACAGCAATTATACATTGGTTGGAACCGGCGGCGGCGAAGTGATTATCGGCGGGCAATCCGGCGTTGGCAATCCCAATGATTACAGAAATACGCAGCTTGCCAAACTTAACCTGGGCATCGCCCGCACGGACGCGGCCATAAATCAGGCTGTAAGCAGTATGTATCGCGAAGGCGCCAAAGCGCAGGAGGGCTGGCTGGCGGAGTATCAGCAGAAAGCAGATGAAGAAAGTGAATAAAATTGTTTTGTCGGAAGAAAATCAAGTCTATCGTGCGGGCAATCAAGTCAAACGTCCCACGCGACCTTGGTCTGCTTCGGCAACAAGGCTTTTGAAGCATTTTGAGACCTATGATTTGCCTGTAGAGCATGTTATTTCGCTTGACGACAGCTTGCAAATATCAAAATTTGTTGATGGCGAGATGGTGCATCCACATAAATGGGCGGATGCTGCACTTTATTGCGTTGGGCGGCTGCTATCGCAACTCCATAACGCGGCTAAAGAGTTTGTAATGACGGACAAGGATGTCTGGAGGCCGTGGTATCTTAGAGAAATCGGGGATAAAACCAATCGCATATGCTGCCACGGCGATATCGCCCCATGGAATACAATTACAGAAAATGGATTCCCAAAATTGCTGGTAGACTGGGAATGTGCAGGCCCGCTTGACCCCATGGTGGAGCTTGCCCGTGTCTGCTGGCTTTTTGTACAGTTGCATGATGACGACTTGGCAGAACTATATGATTTGCCCAGCCCCGAAAAGCGGGCACGACAGGTTTGCATTGTTGCCGATGGCTATGGATTAGAAGCGGCGCGAAGAAAGAATTTGGTGAATCAGATTATTGAGGTCATCATTTGTGAAACAGCGCATGAAGCTATAGACCCCGGGTTGAAGTTTGATTCCATAGGGAACTTGTGGGGTTTTGCCTGGCGCACGCGGAGCTTGTATTGGATTTGGAGGAATAAGGCAACGCTGGAAAGAGTGTTGACATAGGCCCTACGAACCAAACACCTGCACCACATAGAATTTAAAACGCGAAGTTTCCAGATAAACCACACCAACACCCAAATATACAGCGTCCATATTCAAAATATTTGCCCTATGCCCCGCAGAAGCCATCCAGTCGTTGATGGCCGCCCCGGGGCTGTTTCTTCCGCCGCTTATGTTTTCGCCCAAAAATCTTATTGAGGCGCTTGCTCTATGTAGTCGCTGCTCCGGAGCGGAGCCATCCGAGCCGCTGTGGCTGAAGGTGTTGCTTGTGGCCAAATCCCGGCTGTGGCCTTGTGCGGCCTTTGCCAGCGCGTCATTCCAGGCAAGGGCCGCAAGGCCGTGCTTTCGCCTTTCTTCGTTAGTCAGCATAAATACTTCGTATTCAAAATGGGTCAATTCAGTCCCCCTTTATGTTTAGCAGGGCATTTGTTTGCGCGCCAATCAAAATGGTGGCGGAGACGATGTTAAGCCACAGCATGGTGATGAAAATGGACGCGATGGAGCCATAAACAAGGGAATATCTGGAGAAATTGTTGACGTAAAAATTAAAGGCCGAGGAGGATATGGCCCAGACGACTATTGTCAGCATGGCGCCGGGCAGCATAGAGACTATGGACTGCCTTTTGTTAAGCGATAATATGTAAATGAGCATGATGGTGGCCAGCATGATGGCTATGGTTATCATCAGGCCCGCAAAGCCGAAAATAACGGAGAAAAGCCTGTGGGGGCTGAGATGGCGGTATATCATGCCATAGATGGTGTCGCCGTAGATGACCACAAGCAGCGAAGAAATGATGGCAAAGGCCAGTGCCACGACCAATACGATAGAGCAGAGCCACCGCGCGATGATGCCCCGGGTGTCCTCTTGGCCATATACTTTGCTTACGCCGTGCATGATGGAATTGAAGCCGCTGGCGACAGTGAAAACAGACAGCAAAAGGCTGGTGGACATGATGCTGGGATTGCGCGTGTCCACCACATCGCGGATGACATCGTTAATTACCTGCGCAATTTGCTGAGGAAATACGTCGTAAGATTCTTGCAAAAGGAGTTCGGCGTCAATGTCAAAATAGCCCACCAGCGAAATGAGAAAGATTATGAAAGGGAAAAGAGCGAAAACCAGGCGATATGTCAGCTGTGTTGCCAGAGGCAAAATTTCGTTTTCCTTGATTTTGCCGTAAAGTGCATGTGCAAAACGGGTGAATTTTTTCATGGTAGAATCCCTCAACTTATGTTATGATTAGTTTATACTACAAGAGGTGGAATATGCAGATTTTAAAGAAAACAGACATAGCGGTCATTTGCTTCTTTGTGATATCTGCCGTGGTCCTGATATTTATTTTTGCGATTGCAAGCACAAGAGACGGCGCTGTTGCGGCCGTTTTTGTGGAGGGCACGGAGGTGCTTGCGATTGATTTGGCGCAAAACGAGGGGGAAGTATTTGAGATAATCTCACCAAATGGCGTAAATAAAGTTTTGGTGGAAAGGGGCGCTGTGCGTATGATTTATGCGGACTGTCCCAACCTGCACTGTCTGCGCGCAGGAGCAATTTCCGGCACTTTTCAGACCATCACATGTCTGCCTAATCGCGTTATTGTGGAGATTAGGGGCGGCGCTGATGAGGTGGATATTGTTGCTCAATAAGGGGGTGCCGGGTAAACCCGGCTAAAGAGGACCACGACTCAAGTCGTGGCGCGCATGGCTTGTAGCCGTTACTTCAGCCGGGTTTACCCGGCAGCACTCGTTAGAGGAGATGCCCATGACCAAAAAAATCGCATTTTTCGGCATTTTTGCCGCCTTTGCCATAATAATTGCCTATATCGAAAGGTTATTCCCTCTGCCCATTCCAATCCCCGGCGCAAAACCGGGCTTTGCCAACGCGATAGTTATAATAACCCTCTACACCATGGGAACAAGGGCCGCTTTGGGCATATCCGTCCTGCGCATTGCCGTTGTGGGGCTTTTGTTTGGTTCGGTTTTTGGCATGGCATACAGCCTGGCCGGCGGCTTGTTAAGTTTTGCCGCCATGGTTGCCGCCAAAAGGACAAACATCTTCGGCATTGTGGGTGTTTCCGTATTTGGCGGAGTTTTCCACAATATGGGACAAATTGCCATGGCTGCCATCATTGTCCAAAATGCGCGGCTGTTTTATTATGCCCCGGTGCTGATAATCGCGGGCGTTCTTGCGGGCATTGCCGTGGGATACGCTTCGGGCCTCACTTTAAGGCATGTTCGCGATGTTATCCACAGGCATTTTGTATAAAGTTGTCAAATCAAGCTATACAGCGGTGGAAAATGTGGACAGCATGTGTTGATAAGTTGATAACTATGTGGAAAACCGCTTTCAATTATGTTGATTGTCAATCATATTCCCCCTGCGTATTTCGTTCACAAGCTGCCGCGCCTCCGCGTGGTCAACGAAAAACCAGCTTGTAATCACCCCTGCGGGGTTGGGCGCATCCACAGGCTGTCCCGGCATGGTGTAAAAATCAATACTGCCGGGATTCAACGCATCCAGCGCGCCAACATAGCGCAAGGCGTTGGGAAGACCAAAATCTGTGCGCACGTGGGTCATAAAAGAGGCCACCAGCGGCCCGGCGTTGTCCAATATATGCTCGCGCGCAAGAACCTGGGTGAAAAATTCGCGCATAAACTGCTGGTTGGCGTCAATCCGCCCTAAATCTCCATCGCGATATTGCCTAAAGCGCACAAACTGCTCTGCCATATTGCCGTCCAAAAGCTGGCGGCCACCGGGTATTCTGACTTCAATTGTGCCGCCCACCGCATTGTTCACATTATAATACATGCCCTCAGGCCGTATGTCCATATATACGCCGCCTACAGCATCCACAATATATCGAAACGCGTCAAGGTCCAAGATTACATAATTGTCGAATTCTATATCCAGCAAATTCCCGATATGGTGGCTCGTTACACGGTAGCCCACAGCATTGCCGCCACGGGCAAAAAGCTCGTTCAGCTTCACAACGCCATGCTCGGGAAACCACCGCCCCGCATCCCGCAGCATGTCCATTTCATATGGAGACATCACCACCTGCACATCCCGCGGCACGGAAATTATGTCGATGGCGTTGTTTACGCCGTCATATGTCAGCACCAAGATAACGTCGGGCAAATTCGCCTCGTTGTCAATGCCTAAAACCAGTATGTTAAGGTCGGGCAGGGAAGGTGCCGGTTCTTTGGCGTCCTCGTCCTCGTCATAACCATGGCCGGATGCCATGCCGTTAAGCTCGTTGGGAGCGGCAATCGCGGCTTGGCCGGCCACAATGACATTATATGCCATGGATGCCGACCCCAAAACAATTGCAAAGCAAGAAATCAGCGAAACCACAATGGCGATATATTTTTTCAAAAGAAATTTGTCCAATTTGGCCACCTCGCTTTCGCTCTCACAGGCCCTTTTTCAATTTTTCCGCCATTTCTTCAAACATGGCCCCGTCATAGCTCTTTTGTCCGGCAGAAAATCGTATGTCGTCTTCATTAAACCGCGGGATGACATGCAAATGAAAATAGAAAACCACCTGGCCCGCGGCCCTGCCGTTGTTTTGCATGATATTTACGCCATCACATCCCGTGGCGCCCTTTATTGCCGAGGCAACTTTCTTTGCCAAAGGAAACAGCCCCGCCGCCGACTTTTCATTCAAATCAAAGACATCGGCCGCCGCAATTTTTGGCAAAATAAGACAATGGCCCAAATTGGCCGGATACAAATCCATAATCACGACAAAGTCCTCGTCCTCATATATTTTGTATGCGGGGGCCTCACCATGGATTATTTTGTAAAAGATATTGCCTGAAAAATCATTCAATATAATCACCTCATCAATCGTACAGCTTAAAACCTTTTACCACGAAAAGCACGAAAATACACGAAAATTGACAATTTCGCGAGCTTGACCGCTTTACGCACGCAACACCTCGACTTTATCAAGTCTCTCCCAAGGCAGGTCAATATCGCTTCTGCCAAAATGCCCATATGTGGCGGTTTGCCGATAGATAGGACGGCGCAGCCCCAAATGCTCAATAATTCCGCCGGGTGAAAGGTCAAAATGCTTGTCAATCAGGGTCAAAATTTGCGCTTCCGGTAGGGTGCCGGTGCCAAAGGTGTTGATGGCAATCGAAACAGGGCGCGCCACCCCAATGGCATAGGCAATTTGCAGCTCACATACCCGCGCCAGCCCTGCCGCCACAATGTTTTTGGCCACATAGCGCGCCGCATATGCCGCAGAACGGTCCACCTTTGTGGGGTCTTTACCCGAAAAAGCCCCGCCGCCATGCCGCGCCACCCCGCCATATGTATCAACAATAATCTTGCGCCCCGTCAATCCCACATCGCCCTTTGGGCCGCCTATGACAAAACGCCCGGTGGGATTTATATAAAAATTGGTGTTTTTGTCAATAAGATTATGAGGAACAACCCTCTTTATCACTTTTTCAATGATATCTTCACGGATTGTGGCATGTTCCGCCTTTTCGGAATGCTGTGCAGACACCACAACCGTGTCCACCCGCACGGGTCTGTCGCCGTCATATTCCACCGTCACCTGCGTTTTGCCGTCCGGCCGCAGATAATCAATTTCGCCCGTTCTCCGGGCGGCATCCAAGGCCCCCGCAAGCCCATGGGAAAGATATATGGGCAGAGGCATAAAAGCCGGTGTTTCGTCCGTGGCATAACCAAACATTATGCCCTGGTCGCCCGCGCCAATGGCTTGGGTGCTGCTGCGGCCATTTTCGCCGTCACGGGCTTCCAGCGCCACATCCACCCCCTGGGCAATATCGGGGGACTGCCCCTTCAAAGACACCACAACAGCGCAAGAGTCACAGTCAAAGCCATATTTCGCGCGGGTATATCCAATATCCCGCACAGTCTCGCGCACAACATGCTCAATATCAACATAGCAGTCGGTGGTAATCTCCCCCGTCACAAACACAATACCTGTTGTGGCCAGGGTCTCACATGCCACCCGGGCAAAAGGGTCCTTAGCCAAAATGGCATCCAAAATGGCGTCAGAAATTTGGTCACACATTTTGTCGGGATGTCCGCATGTAACGGACTCCGAAGTAAATAATCTCTTCAATACAATATTCTCCTTTATCGGATGTGTCATATAGGTACTCCCTTTCTATTTTACCCGAAAAATAGAAAATGTAAATAGTTTTTGCGAAAATTTATGGAAAATGTTATAATAAAGAATCTGAAAAGAAAGCGGGAGGGCATATGGAAATTTGGGATATTTACGACAACAACCGCGTAAAAACGGGCAAAACCCATATACGCGGCGAAAAAATGGCCGACGGCGACAATATTGTGGTTGTGATGGTGCTGATTTTTGACAGTGACGGGCGGATGTTGATACAACAGCGCCCGGCCCATATGGCATGGGGACCGGGGAAATGGACAATGACGGCGGGAGGTGCCTTGAAAGCCGGCGAAACATCCACCCGGGCCGCCGCCCGAGAGCTTTATGAAGAATTGGGCATCACAATAGACTTTGAAAACAGGCGGCCAAATTTTGCCATGACCAATCAATCTGCCTTTATAGATTATTTCATTGTGCATGACGATATTGACGTGACGGCCCTTGCTGTGCCCAATGATGAAGTCGCCGCCGCGAAATGGGCATCAAAAGACGAAATGCTGGATATGGTTGACCGGGGCGAATGTGTGCCCTATCGAAAACCCTTTGTTGAATATTGCTTTGACGTGGCGACGCGCCCGATTTTGGACAGCACCCACTCGAAATAGTCCGGCAGGGGCGATGCAAATTCCATATATTGCCGTGATATGGGATGCACAAAGCCCAGCAAATGGGCGTGAAGCACCTGGCCACCTGCGCCAAAAGGCTGTTTATCACTGCCATAAACAGCATCGCCCAGCACAGGCCGCCCAATGTGGGCCATATGCACACGTATCTGATGCGTGCGCCCCGTTTCCAGTGTGCATTTAATCAGGGTGTATTTGCCCAGGCGCTCCGTCACGCGCCAATGGGTCACGGCGCGTCTGCCATCCTGCACCACAGCCATTTTTTTGCGGTTAATTTTATGCCGCGCAATGGGCGCGTCAATTTTGCCCGCGTCTTCCTTAAAGCCGCCATGCACAACGGCGAGATATTCGCGCTTAATGCTGTGCGCCGCAAATTGCTCTGCCAGCCCATTGTGTGCCGCGTCGTTTTTCGCCGCCACCAACAGCCCTGATGTGTCCTTGTCCAGCCTATGCACAATCCCCGGACGCATCACGCCGTTTATGCCCGACAAACTGCCGTCGCAGTGATGCAGCAGCGCGTTTACCAATGTGCCGCTGTTATGTCCCGCCGCGGGATGCACCACCATGCCTTTGGGCTTTTCCACAACAATAATGTCCGCATCCTCATAGACAATGTCCAGCGGCAAATTTTGCGGCAAAATTTCGGCTTCTGTCAAAGGCGGAAGGTCAATTTCCACCATATCACCTGCCCGCAAGCGATATCCGGACTTTGCCGCCGCCCCGCTGACAAGGATATTCCCGCCGTCAATCAGCTTTTGCACGGCATTTCGCGTCAGGCCCAATTTGCCTTGGGCGTAAACATCAAGGCGCAAGCCAATGTGTGCGGCGTCTGCCGCAAATTTATCCACTTTTCGGCTCCTTCACAAATAAAATCATAATGGCCAGCACAATCACCGACACCACCAAAAACACATCAGCCATATTAAAAATCGGGAAATTGATTAAGCTGAAATAGAAAAAATCCACCACATAGCCCTGTATCAGCCGGTCCACAAAATTGCCCAGGGCACCGCCGATAAGCATCAACAGAAAAAACCGCATCACATTGTGATATCGCGACCTGGGCAGGCTTGCGTAAAAATAGATGAAAAAGCCCATTGCCACCACCGTCAGGCCCACAAAGACCCAGCGGCCATCGGGAAACAGCCCAAAGGCCATGCCCGTGTTTTCGTGATATAACAGCGAAAACACCCCGTCAATCAACACAAGCTCTCCAATAGGCGCAAGGCGCGTCGCCGCCCAATATTTGGTAAACTGGTCCACGCCCAAAATCGCAACAATGAATATCACGGGCAGCACAAATCGCTTGAAAATTCTCATAACAAATCCCCTTTTAGTAACTGCGTTTGAAACCCCTACCTGTCATTCTGAGCAAAGCGAAGAATCTCGGCTTATCGACCCTATTGCCCTCAGCACCTCTTGCTTCTCGACCCCTTCAATTATCTCCACCGTGCCGATTTCATGCGAAATTATCAATGCCAGCGCGCCGTTTCGCACCTTTTTGTCCTTCAACATCATATTGTAAATGTCGTCGGCCGTCATGCCGAGGCCCTTTGGCAACTTTACGGGAATCCCAAAAAATTCCAAAAGATTCTTAATATGTTCCACGTGGAACATTGTCATCTTTCCCATATTATGGGAGAAATTTGCGGCGCACACCATGCCCAACGCGACGCAATGGCCATGGGGCAGGGAAAAATTGCAAAGTGCCTCGATTGCGTGGCCGAAAGTATGGCCATAATTAAGGATTCGCCGCTGTCCTGCCTCGCGCTCGTCCCCGGTAACAATTTCGGACTTTATGCGTAGGCTTTCCCGGATGATTTTTTCCAGCACGGCGGGGTTTTGCGCGGCAATTTTTGCGCGATTGTCACAGATATAATCAAACAGGCCGCTATCTAGTATTATGCCATATTTTATCACTTCTGCCAAGCCCGAAATATATTGGGCGGTGTCCAGGGTTTTTAGGGCGGCGGGGTTGATGTAGACAAGGCAGGGATTGTGGAAGCTGCCCACCAAGTTTTTTATGCCAATGAAGTCTATGCCGGTTTTGCCGCCGACGGAAGAATCCGCCATTGCCAAAAGGGTGGTGGGTACTGTGATATAGGATATGCCGCGCATATATATGGAGGCGGCAAAGCCCGCCACATCGGAAACAGCGCCGCCGCCAAGGGCGACGACAACAGAGGACCTGTCCAAACCGGCGCGGGCAAAGGATGTCAGCAGGGCGCTTGTATTTTCAAGGCTTTTTGCGGCCTCGCCCGGCGGCAGGATGAAATGCGGCATATGGCCGAAAAATGGTGAAAGGGCGGCCTGTACATCCTCAAGATATAGGCGCGCCACATTTTCGTCTGTTACGATGAAGAACCTGCGGCCATTTAACCCGGCTTGCGCAAGGCATTTGGGCAAGTCTGACCAGCAGCTTCGGATGTGGACGGGGTATGTCATTGAAAGCACCTCCGGCAAAAGAGTAGGCTTTCCCATCATATGTGGGAAAGCCCGGGGAGAGTTTATATCTAACAAAGAAGGAGTCGGTTTATTCAGCTAAAAAGCCGCTTGTCATATATGCTGAGGATGCGGAGCGATAGCGCGATACAATAACGCCGTCGGGGTTGACCGTGGCCGGCATACCCACAACTTCATTGAAGAAGGACAGCGGCACATATGTGAGATTGCTGAACAGCATGGGGGCTACTTCCAGCTCCCGCGCGCGGCCGCCGCGGTATTGATAGGAATTTTCACCGATGGCGAGGGTGCTTACGAGGCGGCCGTCCATAAGGACTTCAACGGTGCGGGTGTCGTTGTCCCACTCGATATCATAGCCGAAACGCTGCATAACATCGGCCACGCGCACCATTATCGTGTTGTATTGATTGGGCCCAAGCACCCTGAAATGGTTGCTTGAGAAGGTCTCTTCTTCGATATTGCTGATGGAAAACGAAATGTCGTGTATGCCTCTTTCGGTGGGGATTAACTCCGCCGAGCCAAAAGGTATCACCAGACGGTCCCCGTCCAGGTAAAATGGGTGGCTTGAGTCAATACCGGAGAAATTGGAGAAGTTGTGGGGCCTGGCGGCCACTTCTTTGTTTATGCGGTTGTTTATCAATTGCACAATATTGGTGTTGAAATCCGGCAGGGTGATGATGCTGGCGCTTGATGCGTCAATTACTGTTGTGGAGACGGCGGCAGTGGTAGAGACGGAGGAGGCCACCTTCGTGAAAACAACAGAGACATATCTGCCTGATATAAAATATTCAACGTCGGAATCTATTGACAAAGCACCCGCCATGTGGTTTTGGACAAAGGCGTTTTTTTGTGCGTCCCAGCGCTCTCTAAGCTCGTTATCCAGCCGCGAATTGCCGGTGTTTGCCGTCGGTATTTGGCCCGTGATGCGCAGACCTATTGTGGCGGGCCTTTGGGGGGCATCCTGTGTGTCCAGGCCGGCCAGGATTGCGGTGGCGGACGACGTGGGCGCAGCCGCCGAAAGGGAGACGGGCGCGGGAAAAGCGGCAGCAAAAAGAACCACGGCCAAAAGCAGGGGCAAAACATATTTTATAGGAAGATTTTTTATTTTTGTGGAGATTTTCATAGGCGCAACTTCCCTTCTGTATTACCAGTATAGATAATATTTGTGATATAGTCAAATAATATCACAGTATTGTTGGGAAATTGTAAAGAAAAAGAAATATTAGATTTGGTTTTTGGACTTGAGAAAATGGAAAATATGTAGTATAATGATTGTCATGTTGAAAAAATCGAAATTTTGACATATGGCAGCTAAAAAAACTACAAATGAGGGACGGGTGAACAAAATTGCGTAAAACAGGAAGCAAGATTTTCAGGAGAATTGCAGCAATTGCACTGGCGGTGATGATGACGGTGCCCGGCGTTGCGGCCTTTGCCGACGATTATATCCTTCGGGACGAGGTTCGCAATATCTATACGGGACGCACACAGGCTGCCGCGCTGATAAATTCGGCGCAATTTAACGATGTTGGGCCTGGCTCTCCAATTCAAGAAATTGTGGTGCGCGGCGTGGCCCTTGGGCTGATACACGGCGATGGGCCAAACTTTTTGCCGGAGCAAAACCTGACCAGGCTGGAGGCCCTGTCCTTTGTGATGCGCACATTGGGCTTTTCTGCCGTCGCGCTGACAGTGGGCACCAATTTGGCGCTGGAGCAAGGCATAACAGACCCCCAAGAGGTGCTGTCGACGGGCTATTTGACCTTGGGTATGCAGATGGGGATGCTTGTGCCCGATGATATCGCGGGTATGGGGGCCAATGTCACCCGGGAAGAGGTTGCGTCTTGGATTTTTGGCGCGGCATCGGCGGCAAGGCCCGGCATTTTTGATGTGACGGCTGCCCTGACACAGGTTTATGGCTTTAACGACTGGCGGGACATCAGCGGGCCGCGCCTTCAGGCGGTGGAGCATGTTGTGGCCGCCAACATTATGCGCGGCGACGGCACCAATTTTAATCCGCGGGGCTATATCACCCGGGGCCAAATGGCGCAGGTGCTGGCGAATATGGACAGCATCCTGTTTGAAATTAACGGCTGGCAAAGAAAGAACGCCACCGTGGCCCGCGTGCAGGACAATCAATATGTTACCACGGGCGAGGCCGCATTGTGGCGCAATATTTTTGTGCGCCTGGGGGACGGCACTGTGGATGTATTACAATACCAAATTGTGGAAAACCCTTCGCCTCAAGTGATGGACAGGGGCGCCGTGGTCTTTAATGATGGCGTCGTCGGCGGCCTGGGTATGCTTGTTGCGGGCGACACCATTGAATATATCGTGGAAACCGAGACAAATACCGTGCTGTATGTCAATGTGCTGTCAGAGGCCCAGGTAAGCTATGTGCAGGGGCGGCTGTATTCTGTCAGTGCGGATGATTCTACCATTGTCTTGCAAAATGCCGATAATGATTCGTTTATGTACAGCATGGCGGAAGGCATTATATTGCGCCGGGCTTCCGGCAACTATATAATGATGGATTTGGTGCGCTATAATGTGAATGACATGCCCATTGGCCAGCATTTGCGCCTGACGCTGCGTAACAATGTGGTCATTGCCATCAACTTCATTGGCCTTCCCATTTTGGTGGAGGAAATTCGCGGCCTTGTGGTGGAAAACAACCCGGCCTTTGGATATATGGTGGTTATTGACAGCGAGGGCCGCCGCCTTACAATGCGCTATTATGAAAACGAGATGCTTGTGGAAAAGCTGCGCCATTTTGACACGGCGGTGCCAAGCTATATCAACCATCTTTTCCCATCATTTACATTTAATCCAAACGCAACGACAATTGACAATATCAATCCCGGGGACATCGTGTTTATACGGCCCGACCCCGAGGACGGCGAAGTTATCTTGATGATATCCGCCGCCACGAATTATATTATGCGATATGGCCGCGTGTCCAACATCACGCATAATGACGGCTATATGTCCCTCTTATTTGAGTTTGAAAACGGCCAGACCACGTGGTTTGACATTGCGGATTCGATTTTGATTACGAGAGAGGGGCGCAGGCTTAATCCCCTTGCCATACAGACCGGGGATTGGGCGCGGGCGTTGGTCAATGAGGCCATTATTGCGCCCGGCCATGTCATCACATCTGTCGTTGAAATGACCATTGAGGGCGGAAATCGCCATATTTCCAGCATTGTGCGCGGCAATTTGTCCGGCATCAACGCCATACAAAATCAAATTATGATAGAACATGCACAAACCTTGGGGCAAACGGGATGGACAAACCATCGGGAGGTGGCGCAATTTAGCATAACCGGCAACAATATCCAATATTTTCATAATGACCGGCAGATTTCCAGGGCCGAGGCCGTGAATCTTTTTGGGCGCCGCAGCGACACCACGGTATATCTGGCGCTGGAGAATCATTTTGCGGGCGAAGCCGTGCGCATGGTGTCCTTCCGCACAGAGCGGGAAGAGCGCCTACCCACGGATACCGTGATACATGCCGACGGCACGGGCACCATACAGCTGGCGGGGCAAATTGCTGATATTTCCACGGACGCGGGCACCATTGTGCGCCGCCACGGCCGCCTTGTTTCCGGGCTGGACATCTTCCCGGCGGACTATCTTGCCGTGGTGCTTAGCGGCGCGGGCACGGCCGCCATTATTGATATTTTTGACCGTCCCGACACCTCGGCGCTGCAAATTATGCGCGTGCGCGTCTCGGAGGTAAATGACAGAGAGAGCTTTACCGTGCAATCCATGTCCCAGCTTTTCGGAAGCGATTGGGTGTTTACGCCTGTGCAGCGCGAATTTACAATTGACCCGCGCACTGTGTTTATGCCCCACGGCAGCTTCAGCCTGGACACCTTCCTGACATATACGGAAACCACAGTGTTTGACCAGGTGTTTACCGTTGTGACCGACGGCGCCAGGGCCAGCCATATCTTCCAGCACAGCTTTGCCAACAGGGCGGCGCGGGGAACCATATTTAATGTAGAGGGCGATGTTATTCACCTTAGGGACGTAAGCATACAAAACCCCGTCAACAACCAATGGACGCCTATTTCCATCGCCAACAACACCATGACGGTTACGGTTGACGCCGCTACGCTGATAGGCCGCAACAATGCCCTGGTGCAGCCGCGGGATTTGCAAAATGGCGACCGGTTGCTGATTTTGACAAATGACATGCCGACGGCAAGATATCCCGGGATGAATATTTACGGGCAGATTGTGCTGGTGGATTAACCACCCCGGCTGCGCCAAAAACCGGCGCAGCCACCCCTCCAAAGGAGGGGAATTGGGGCGATGCAGGACGCAGGAGGTTTGATTTATGAGGAGATTATTACGAATTGCGACGATGTTTATATTGACAGTTGTCATGCTTTTGCCTGCTTTGCCCGGGGTTGTGGTCTATGCCGCCGCGCAAAACAGGCCGGCCACGGGGCAAATGGGCTTTTTTGGCGGCATCACAGAGGGTGTGCGTCTGCCCACCACGTCGCAAAATGCCGTGCGCCAAAATAACGCCAGAGGCGCGCGGGGCAATAATGTGACAGAGCTTGTATACAAAGAGATTATCTGGCTTGGGGGCGTGCCCATTGAATTCGAAGGCATTTTGCGCGTGCAAATGGGCGGAACAGCCGTTGGGGCCCAGGGTGTGGATTCCGGCTCTGCCACGGTTAATTATCGCGTAAACGGCACCGCGGCCACGGGGGACGACGCCAACATCACCAGAAATATCACCTTTAGGATTGACTGGCGCAGAGACGGGCAGCAAATTGTGGAAAATTATACGGTGACAAGCTGGACAGAGACCATATATGCAAATGGCGTTACCTACAGCCTTGTGCCCGCGCAAAGCAACCACAATATCAGCATTTTGCGCGATGTTACCCCCGGCGTGACATATTACAGCGGCACAATTTCCATGCGCGCCGTATATCTCACGGACGAGGACGATATTGTGACCCATGAGGTGCTGGGGCAGATATACGGCTTTGTTTCGGCCTGGTCTGCCACGGAAACCCACCGCCTGGACGGCATTGTGTCCACGGAGGATTGGCAGATGCAATATCATCTGGTGCCCAGCGTTTCCGTCAGCAAGGAATTGCAATATGGCGCCAACGAACCTACATTGATAAGCTTTGCGGGCAATTATCGCGAGGTGATGTCCAACCAAAGCGGCCTTGTGTATGAAATCAACACCTTGCCCAATATTTTCTATGGCACGCCGACGGCGGGCCGCGCCACAATTTCGACTTTCAACACCTTTGAGGACCTTTTTGCGCCTAATTTGAACTTTTTGCGCGGGCATCCGGCCTATGGAGACATCCGCAGGCTGTTTGCCATGGAAGTTTTGTGGGGAGAGCCTGTGCATTTCATTCCGAATCAGGCCGTTACCCGGGGCGAATTTATCAAAATGCTGTCCCGTGCCGTGCGTCTGCCGCTGGATGAAAGCTTGATACCCACGCCGCCGAGAGGCAACAGGAGAAACGCCCAGCCGGAAATAAACCTTGTGTTTCCTGACGTAAACCCTGAAAGGCCGGACTTTTTGTATATTATGACCGTGAACCAAATGGGCATTGCCATTGGCCGCGGCGACGGGCATTTTCATCCAAACGAGATTTTGCACCGCGAAGAGGCCTTTGTGCTGGCGCTGCGCTTTTTGGGGCTGTCCAACCTAGGGCTGGAGCCTACGCCCATCACACCTTATGTGGACGACCATATGATTGGCGATTGGGCGAGGCGTGATATATATGCCGCCACGCGCATCGGGCTTATCGGCCCTGACGACAATGGTATGCTGCATCCGCGGCAGACGATGTACAAAGCAGAGGCCGCGGCGTTGGTGAATCGCTTAATTGAATTTATGCGTCATGAATTGCAGGTGGACTATACCGAAAATATCATTAACTTCATGAATTAGCACAAAGGGGGCCAAACATTATGAGCAACGAAGAAAAAATCATTTCTTTGCTGGAGATTGTTGTAAACAAAGTTGATACTTTGGAATATAAAATGGACAATCTTGAATACAAATTTGACAGCATGGAATTTAAAATGGACGGCATGGAATATAAGGTAGATTCTATTGACAAAAGACTGGAAAAAGCCGAAAGCATCCAAGCCCGTATGCGCACGGAGATTTTTTCGGCCGCGGAGACCTTTGAGGAGCGCATCTTAAAGCTGCAAGAAGGGCATATGAATACCGTGCTGGAGAATATCTCGCGCATGGAAAGCCGCATCCTTAATGCTGTAAGCACCGAACACAGCTTTATGGAATTGGAGGACTGAGCGTGAATAATGAAGCGAAGATTTTGTCGATGCCGGAGGGAGGGACTGCCAATGTCGCAACGCCGGCCGCCAATGTTGAAAGATTGGACGATAAGGTAACGAGGGCAGACAAAAGGGTCGGCAGGGTTGATGCCAGGGTCGAGGCGCTCCAAGGCAAACCTTGGTTTATTGTAAACGAATGATATATTTTGGACCCCTTAAGAGGGTCCAAAGTTTTGCTGAGGTGAAAATATGGAAAACAAAACCAAATATATATTTGTCACCGGCGGCGTAGCCTCCGGCCTGGGAAAGGGCATTGTTGCGGCGTCCCTGGGCAGGCTGTTGAAATCCCGCGGGTATAGGGTGTCCAACCAAAAATTTGACCCCTATATCAATGTGGACCCCAGCTTTATGAGCCCCATCCAGCATGGCGAGGTGTTTGTGACCGACGACGGTGCCGAATGTGACCTTGACGTGGGCCATTACGAAAGATTCACCGATGAAAATTTGACAAAAAATGCCAATATCACCGCCGGCAAAATTTATCTTTCCGTGCTGGAAAAAGAGCGGCGCGGCGATTATAACGGCAAAACCGTCCAGGTTGTGCCCCATATCACAAACCATATAAAAGACCTTATTGTGCAGGTGGCAAAAGACGGCACCCGGGACATCGTCATCACCGAAATTGGCGGCACCGTGGGCGACATGGAAAGCCGCCCCTTCCTAGAGGCCTTTCGGCAAATGGTCTTTGACGTGGGCCGCGAAAATGTGCTGTATGTCCATGTCACGCTGCTGCCCTATCTGGAAAAAGGCGGCGAAATTAAAACAAAGCCCACCCAGCACAGTGTGAAAGAGCTGCTTTCCATGGGCATACAGCCCGATATGATAGTCTGCCGCACATCCCGCCCCCTCACAGACGAGGTGAAGGACAAAATAGCCCTGTTTTGCAATGTGGCCAAAGATTGCGTCATTGAAAACATGGACGCGGATTCCATATACCAGGTGCCCCTGCTGCTGGAAGAGCAAAACTTTGCCCAGGTGGCCCTGCGGCGCCTTGGCCTTGCGGACCACCCCGCCAATCTGGATGAATGGCGCGCCCTGGTAAAAAGGCAAAATGCCGCCGCGGACAAAATTACAATATCTTTGGTGGGCAAATACACCGTCTTGCACGATGCCTATTTTTCCACCATCGAGGCCCTGAAAGCCGCGGGCTTCGCCACAGGCGCCCATATTGACATAAACTGGGTGCCGGCCGAATCCCTGGAAAAAGGCGACACCGCCCCATTGCAGGGCAGCCACGGCATCCTCATAGGCGGCGGCTTTGGCGTCCGCGGCCTGGAGGGCAAAATTGCCGCCGCAAAATTTGCCCGCAAAAACAAAATCCCCTGCCTCGCGATAGGCATGGGCGCCCAGGCTATGGCCATAGATTTTGCCCGCAATGTCATTGGCCTTGCCGGCGCAAACTCCACAGAATTTGACGAAAGCACGCCCCACCCCATCGCCCACAACATATACAACAAAATGCGCCTGGGCAGCTGCCCCTGCAAAATTGCCGAAGGCACCCTGGCCGCCGGCATCTATAAAGCAGCCCATACGGACGAACGCCACCGCCACCGCTATGAGTTTAATGCCGCCTACCGCACTGAATTTAAGGACCACGGCCTCATCTTCTCCGGCGAAAGCCCCGACGGCCGCCTCCTTGAAATGCTGGAGCTTAAATCAGACATCCACCCATGGTTTCTCGGCACAATTTTCAGCCCCCAATTCAAATCCCGCCCCAATGTCCCGCACCCCATATTTGCCGGCTTTATAGCCGCCTGCAACCAAAGGCCAAGCCCATAATTTCACAGAAAATTTTCCATTTTTTTGCGCATATGGCGCATTTTGCCTAACATAAATAAGGCAAAACGGCAAAACCTAACAGGGCAAGCAAAGCTTCGTAAATCACACAAGATGTACCAAACGAAAAGACAGAATATGGATTTTGTAACAATTTACGTCAAACCACACAACAACAAAAACATCAACTTTTCGCCAAAAATCCATCGCCCAACCATCTAGCATTCCCCTTTTGTGTCAAAAATATTACAAGAAAATTACACTTGCACATTTTTTATTGACGCGGGGGCCCACACTTGCTAAAATGGTAATGTAAACAAAAAAATGGGCACGGCGCGCGCCGTCTTAAATGACAAAGAGATTCCCACCTCTGCCACAACCGCCTCGCCCACAAAATCCAACTTTTAAAGGAGGAATTACTGCAATGAATTTAAGAAGAAGAATTGCGTCCGCCCTTGCGGTCGTAATGGCAGTCGGTTCTCTGGGCATTATGGAC
>JAITMW010000062.1 GCA_031277155.1 Clostridiales bacterium
CTGCCAGTACATCATTGCACAAGCCGGATGTTGTGATACAGACAGTTGCAGAGGCCATGTCACAATTCGGCAATGCGGGCCGCGGCGGGCATCCTGCCGCAATGCTGGCGACGCGTGAGGTCTATAAAGCGAGGGGAAGCCTGGCCACGCTTTTTGGTGCGCGTCCAAATCAGATTGCTTTTACGCATAACGCCACAATGGCGTTGAATATGGCTATTTTTGGCCTGCTGCGCCCCGGCGACCATACAATTGCCACGGTTTTGGAGCATAATTCCGTACTGCGGCCGTTGCACCGGCTGCAAAAAAGCGGTCTTTCCGTTGATTTTGTCGGGCTTGTGGGCGATGGCAACTTGGATTATGCGTCATTTGACAAATTCTTGCAAAAGAATACCAAATGTATAATTGCTGCCCATTGTTCAAATGTAACCGGGCAAATTGTAGACTTAAAGTATCTGGCTGATTTTTGTAAAAGCAATGGCCTGATACTGATTGTTGATGCGGCGCAGTCTGCCGGACTGCTGCCTATAGATATCAACGCCCTTGGTCGCTCTGTTGTGTGCTTCACGGGCCACAAGGGGCTTTTGGGGCCGCAAGGCACCGGAGGCTTGGCGGTGAATGACATCGAAATTCCGCCCACTTTTGTTGGCGGCAGCGGAAGCGACAGCTTCTCACAGAATCATTTTGATTCTTTTCCGGAGTCTCTTGAAGCAGGGACGCTGAATTCTCACGGTATTGCGGGCTTGGCCGCCGGGGTGGAATTCATCAAGGAACGAGGTGTTGAAGCCGTCATGAAGGAGGGCCTGGAGCTTGCAAGAGCCTTTACAGATAGTGTCAGAGATTTTGCCGGCGTCAAGATTTTTGGAAATCCGGCGCTGCCCAAGGTGCCAATAGTCAGCATAAATATTGGCGATTTGGATTCCGCTGAAGCGGAGGCCATTTTGGCACAGCGCGGAATTTACGTGCGCGGCGGCTTTCATTGCTCGCCCCTGGCGCACAGGGCGCTGGGAACGCAGTCCCAAGGTGCCGTGCGCTTTAGCTTTTCGTCGCTAAACACAGCGGAGCAAGTTGAAATTGCGATACAGACAGTTGCAGAAATGGCAAGGGAGTTTGCATGAGGAAGAAAGTGCCAAAATTGGTAATAAGTTTTAAGGCGGTTACGGCGGCAATTGCCATGGAAAATATTGCCAAATCGGAGCTTGGACGTATTATTCCTCTGCCCGCAGCCATTGGCGCAGGCTGTGGCCTGGCATTTTGCGTCAATCCCAAGGACGAAAAGGAAATTTTGGCGCTAATGGAAAAACATGACATAGAATACAGCGGCCTTCACACAGTTGAAATTTATGAAGCCCGGTCCTAAAAAATTTTCATCAGGGTATTGACAAATTTGCCCGCAAGGTGTAAAATGGGTGTTAATGTGTTTTACTTTACAGCAAAGAATATGGGTGCCGCATGGATGATGTGTTGCGCAATACGCTTTTATATGATTTTTATGCCGATTTGTTGACGGCGCGGCAAAGGAACATTTACCACATGTATCATTGCGAGGACATGTCCTTGGCCGAAATTGGAGATAGATTCGGCATCAGCCGCCAAGCGGTGAGCATCTCCTTGAAGCAAGCAAGAAGGAGCTTCGATGCCTTTGAAGTTGCGCTGAAGCTTGTGGAAAGGCATGTTTGCGCACGAGAATATTTGGCCGAGCTGAAATGCGCGCTGGAAGGCCGAAACTATACTGATAGTGTCACAATTTTGGATAAACTGGATGATTTGATTTAGCGAGGTGAAGCCATGGCCTTTGAAAGCCTATCAAACAAGCTTTCTGCCGTTTTTAAGCAATTGCGGGGCAAGGGAAAACTGTCCGAAAAGGACGTGAAAGAGGCCATGCGTGAGGTTCGGCTGGCTTTGCTTGAGGCCGATGTCAATTTCAAGATTGTCAAAGAATTTGTTGCGGCTGTGACGGAAAAAGCTGTTGGTGACGAGGTTTTACGCGGCCTTAACCCCGGTCAATCCGTGATTAAAATCGTAAATGAAGAAATGACGGCCTTGATGGGCAGTACACACAGCAAACTTACTTTTTCCGGCAATCCGCCCTCAGTATTCATGATGGTTGGTTTGCAGGGCAGCGGCAAAACAACTACCAGTGGCAAAATTGCCTCGCAGCTGCGCAAGCAAGGCAAAAGCCCGCTTTTGGTGGCCTGCGATATCTATCGCCCCGCAGCCATAAAGCAACTGCAAGTTGCAGCGGCAAATCTCAATATACCTGTCTTTGAAAAGGGCGGCCAAAGCCCTGTGCAGACGGCCCTGGAGGCTGTTGAACATGCTCGCGGGCATGGCAATGATGTGGTTATAATTGATACAGCGGGTAGACTTCATATTGATGATGAGCTTATGAACGAGCTGACTGAAATCAAGTCTGCCGTGCGCCCGCAGGAGATACTGCTGGTTGTAGACGCCATGACGGGCCAAGACGCCGTAAATGTGGCGGAGAGTTTCAGCGAAAAAATCGGCATTGACGGCATCGTCATCACAAAGCTGGACGGCGACACGCGCGGCGGCGCCGCCCTGTCCGTTCGCAGGATTACGGGCAAGCCCGTAAAATATGTGGGCATGGGCGAAAAAGTCGATGATTTAGAGCCTTTTTATCCTGACCGCATGGCGAGCCGCATTTTGGGCATGGGCGATGTTTTGACAATTATTGACAAGGCCCAGCAGGCTTTTGATGAGGATGAAGCCCTTGAATTGGAGCGCAAGATTCGCAAAAATGAGTTTACGCTGGATGATTTTTTGGCGCAAATGCAGCAAGTTAAGAAAATGGGGCCGCTGAAAAATATTTTGGGGATGCTGCCCGGTACCGGTGGTATGAAAATTGACGAGAATGACATCGACGAGAGGGCCATGGGCCATGTGGAGGCCATTATTCAATCTATGACCCCCAAGGAGCGCGAAAATCCCACACTCTTAAACGCGTCGCGCAAGCGCAGGATAGCGGCGGGCAGCGGACGAAACATTCAGGAAATAAACCGATTGTTAAAGCAGTTTGAAGAAATGAAGAAGATGATGAGGCAACTTACGGGAATGGGTAAATCGGGCAAAAAGCGCGGCAAACAGGCGTTTGGCGGGCTTCCCTTTATGAAATAATCTCAATTGGAGGAAGAGAAATGGTAAAAATTAGGCTTAAAAGGATGGGCGCAAAGAAAAATCCCTTCTATCGTATAGTGGTGGCGGATTCTCGCGTGGCGCGTGATGGCAAAACCATTGAGGAAATCGGATATTATGACCCCACGAAAGACCCTTCGGTCATTAAAGTTGATGCCGAGGCTGCCAAAAAATGGATTAGTAGCGGCGCGCAGCCGACTGATACTGTGCGTGGCATTTTGAAAAAGGCAGGGGCTATTTAGTGAAAGCGAGGTTCCTAAATGAAGGAATTATTGGAAGTTATTGCAAAAAAGTTGGTTGATAACCCCGAGGCCGTCTATGTGGAAGAATTGCCTGCCGAAAAGGGCATTGTGTTGGAATTGCGCGTGGCGCAGGCCGACATGGGCAAGGTTATCGGCAAGCAGGGAAAAATTGCCAAAGCCATACGGACGGTGGTGCGCGCTGCCGCCATTCACAATGACAAACATGTTTCTGTTGAGATTGTTCAGCAGTAAAATTATGTGTGAAGCCATGAATGATTATTTTGAAATTGGAAAAATTGTGAATACTGTGGGTGTTAGTGGCGAGCTGAAGATTTTCCCTACCACAGACGATGTTAAGCGATTTGGCCTGCTTGAAACTGTGAGTATCATTTTGAATGATGGGCTAATCGAAAAGCCCGTCACAAATGTGCGATTTCACAGAAACCTTGTGATGCTGCGGCTTGGCGGCGTTGATGATGTGGACAGCGCAAACGCGCTCCGCGGCGGTGTTATTGTGGTGGAGCGCGCCGATGCCCTGCCTCTTGCTGAAAACGAATATTATCTCAAAGACCTGTTGGGCGTGGCTGTTAGTACGGAAGATGGCGAAAAATTAGGCTTTTTGCGGGATGTGATTTTTACCGGAGCCAATGATGTTTATGTGATTGGTGGCGATGATGGCAAGGATTTGCTAATTCCTGCCATTTCAGACTGCATACTTTCAGTTAATGTCGGGGATAAGCAAATGGTGGTGCGACTGCTGGAGGGATTGCGGCCATGACATTCCACGTTTTGACGCTGTTTCCTGAGGTTTTTGAGGCCGGAATCCACTCCGTGATAAAGCGCGGCATCCAAGATGGCAAAATCGCCATAAATGTTGTAAACATCAGGGATTTTGCGATTAATTGTCGCGGTCAAACCGACGGATATCCATATGGCGGCGGTGCCGGTATGATTATGATGGCAAGGCCCATTTATGATGCCTACAAATCCCTTGGGGCCGCCTCCGGGCGGGTTGTGTACCTTTCGCCCCAGGGCAGGGTTTTTGACCAGACCACAGCGGCCGAGCTTTCTGCCGAGGGTGAGCTAGTGCTGCTTTGCGGCCATTATGAGGGGGTCGACCAGCGCATTATCGACGAGATTGTCACCGATGAAATTTCGCTGGGCAACTTTGTGCTGACAGGCGGCGAAATTGCCGCCATGGCCGTGATTGACGCCGTGGGGCGGCTTGTGCCCGGGGTCATAAAGCCGGATTCGTTGATGGATGAGAGTTTTTCGGCCGGGCTTTTGGAATACCCACAGTTTACACGGCCGCGCACTTTTATGGGGCGGGATGTGCCGGAAGTTTTGCTGTCGGGGCATCATGGCGAGGTTGAGAAATGGCGGCGCGAGAAGGCCCTGGAGGCCACGAGGAGCAAGCGGCCTGATTTGTTGGAGGGAAAAGGACATGGCTAGGCGGATTTTTGCGCTGATAGGCGCTGTTGCCGTTTTGATATTGTTTTTGGTACTATTTGTTATACCTGTCGATGCTTTTCCGCTTATTTTTGAGGGTTAGAGCATGGGTAAGAGGATTGCGGCGACAACATTGGGTTGCAAGGTGAATATGCATGACACACATGCGCTGCTGGCGAAATTTGTTGACGCCGGGTATGAAATTGTGCGCAATGCGGACGATGCCGACATTTGCGTTGTCAACACTTGTTGCGTCACCAATACGGCGGATAAAAAGTCGCGCCAGGCCGTGCGGCGTGCCAAAAGCCGCTGTGGCATGGTGGCGGCGGTGGGATGCGCCTGCCAGGCCAATCCTGCGCGGTTTGCGGAGGTTGGGGCCGACATTGTGCTTGGAACGGCCAATCGCGCCGGATTGCTTGAATACATTGAGAATTATTCATCAGGCGAGACTGTTGTTGACAAGGGCGATATCTCTGATTTTGGCGGATTTGAGGCCAATGATATTAGCAAAATCCACGGCAGGACCCGGGCCTTTTTGAAGATACAAGACGGCTGTGACAATTTTTGTACCTTCTGCATCATACCGCATGTGCGCGGAAAATCCCGCAGCCGGCCGCCGGGGGATGTGCTTGATGCTGCGCGCCGTTTTGCCCAAGGGGGTTACAAAGAAATTGTGGTTGCGGGTATTTGCGTGGCGTCTTATGGGAAAGATTTACAAGACTGCAATTTGCTGACTGTTTTGGAGCAAATATGCAAAATTGACGGCATTGAGAGGGTGCGGCTTTCTTCCGTGGAACCGGACGCCATAACGCCTGAATTTTTGGGCTTTGTGGCGAAACATCCGAAATTTTGTGACCATTTGCATCTTTCGCTGCAATCCGGCTGTGACGCTGTGTTGGCAATGATGGGGCGCAAATATACAGGGTTGCAATTTGCGGAGGCCGTTGCCGCGCTGCGGAAAATATCGCCGGATATCAGCATCACAACGGATGTCATCGCGGGCTTTCCCGGCGAAAGTGCGGCGTATCACAGGCAAACCCTTGATTTTATTGCGAATTTGGGCCCGGCGGCACTGCATGTATTTCCATATTCTGCCAAGGAGGGGACATCCGCCGCAAAAATGGATAATCAGCTGCCCGCCCGGATAAAAAATGAGAGGGCCAAAGAGCTGATTAAGCTGGGCGATGCGCTGACTAAGGCCCACAATGCCCGGTTTGCGGGACGCGTAATGCCTGTGCTGGCTGAGGCGCGCAATGGCGCGGGATTTTACGAAGGCAAAACCACCAATTATATTTCCGTATATTTTGAGGGCGCCCAGGGCCTTGAGGGCAGTATTTTGGATGTCAGACTGGACGTGGACCACGGCGGCAAATTCTTCGGTGTGTTACAGTATAGTTAAATTTCTGTTGCAAATATTGCAAAGTTGTTTAAAATGTATTATGATGGAATTAGGTGCATCAAGTCGCAAACGTGAGCATGGAGGTTATAATGAGGCCGCATGACATTTCAAGCAATCTGTCACAAACACAGAAAATAAGCACCATCGGCAAAGAAGCCAGAAGCTCTGCCCGCGATATCTTGCTGGAGGTATACGGCGCCCTGAAAGACAAGGGATATGACCCTGTCATCCAAATTGTCGGATACATTCTTTCGGGCGACCCCACATATATCACGGCGCATAGGAACGCCCGCAGCATGATTGGGCGCATTGAACGTGACGAACTTTTGGAAGAAATCTTGAAATTTTACCTGGAGAGCAACGGGCGATGACTGCAAGGGTTTTGGGCCTGGATTATGGCGATGCGCGCATTGGCGTGGCCATTTCGGACCCCTTGGGATGGACATCACGTGGGCTGCGGACCATTTCGCGGAAAAATCCAATTGACTTGTCTGCTTGCATAATACAAATTGCGGACATTGTGAAAGAGCATCGCATAGAGACCATTGTGCTTGGATATCCCAGAAATATGGACAATACCGAGGGGGGAAGCTGCCGCAAGGTGCTGGCCTTTAAGAACAAACTTGAGGCGGCCCTGCCGGATGTGGCCATAGAGCTGTTTGACGAAAGGCTGTCAACAAGCAGGGCTTTGCGGATTTTTGGGGAAGTGGCGCTGCCCGGCAGCAGGCGCAAGGAAAATATTGACAAAATGGCGGCGTCCATAATTTTGCAGGACTATCTGGACCTAAGAACGAAACAGGCGCAGGATGACGCCAACGAGGAGAAGAGTATGGAATTTAACGAAAAAGAATTTGACGAAAACTTTGAAGCGGGCTTTGACTTTGACGAGGGGGAGCTTGAAACCATCATTATGACTGACGAAGACGGCAACGAGATTGAATTTATGGTAATTGACGAATTTATGCACAATATGACCAATTACCTGATTATGGTGAAGGCTGAAGATGCCGACGAAGACGAGGCAGAGGCTGCTATTTTCAAGCAGGTTTCTGCCGGTGAAGAAGAATATGTGTACGAAGAGATAAATGAGGAGGAATATAACGATTTGGAAGACATGTTGAAGACGCGTATGGCAGAATTTGACATTGACATCCAATAGTTTCTTTAGGATAGGAGAGTGAGATTTTTTTGGCTTCAAAAAAGAATACTAAGTTGAGGGTTTTTTCCTTGGGCGGCTTGCACGAAATTGGAAAAAACATCACTGTTTTTGAATATGGCCAGGATATTATTGTGGTGGACTGTGGCATTGCTTTTCCCGCGGATGATATGTTGGGCATAGACCTTGTTATACCTGATTTTACTTATCTTGTCAACAACAAGAAGAAAATCAGGGCCGTGGTGATGACCCACGGTCACGAGGACCACATAGGCAGCCTGCCTTATTTTTTGCGCGACATACAATGCCCCATTTATGGCACGCGCCTGACGTTGGGGCTTTTGGATATTAAATTCAAAGAACATCGCCTGGACAATGTGAAGACCATTTGTGTTGAGGCGGGCCAGACGGTAAAAATTGGGGGCTTTAGCGTTGAATTTATCGCTGTGACCCACAGCATCGCGGATTCTGTCGGACTGTGCATCAAAACCCCCGCGGCGACGGTGGTTCATACCGGCGATTTCAAAATCGACCATACGCCTGTCAGCGGCGACCATATTGACCTGCAACGCTTTGCGGAGCTGGGCAAAAACGGCATAGACTTGTTATTATGCGATTCTACCAATGTTGAGGTGCCCGGATATACCATGAGCGAGCGCAGTGTGGGCGACATTTTCGACCAAATTTTTGACAATTGTGCCAAAAACAGGATATTGGTTGCGACATTTTCCTCCAATATACATCGCATACAGCAGGTCATCAATTCTGCCGTGAAGCATAGGCGCAAAGTGGCTGTTATTGGCCGCAGCATGATTAACACCGTGGGCCTGGCCCAGGAGCTGGGCTATATCACCGTGCCCAAAAGCGTGATGATAGAGCCATCCGAGATAAATAATTATCCTGATAATCAGATAACCATTGTCACCACGGGCTCTCAGGGCGAAACAATGAGCGCGCTGTCGCGCATGGCGCTGTCCGGCCACAAGCAGGTTGCCATAAAGCCCGGCGACAAGGTGATAATTTCGGCGTCGTCCATACCGGGCAACGAGAGGGCCGTGGGCAGGGTTGTTGACGAGCTGTTTAAAAAAGGCGCCGACGTTATTTACGAAGATTTGATGAATGTGCATGTGTCCGGCCATGCCAAGCGCGAGGAGTTGAAAATTATGCACGCCCTGGTGCAGCCGAAGTATTTTATGCCGGTGCATGGCGAATTTCGCCATTTAAAAATGCACAAGGAATTGGCGATTGAAATGGGCATGGACAAGGACAATGTCTTTGTGATGGGCATTGGCGAGGTGATGGAAATAAATGGGCAGGGCGCCAAGCTAAACGGCAATGTGCAAAGCGGCCAGATTTTTGTGGACGGCCTTGGCGTGGGCGATGTGGGCAATATTGTGCTGCGGGACCGCCGCCACCTGTCCCAGGATGGCTTGATTGTGGTGGTTGTGACCTATGAAGCCGCCACGGGAGAGCTTTTAAGCGGCCCGGACATCATTTCCCGCGGCTTTGTGTATGTGCGCGAAAGCGAGGATTTGATTGACGATGCCCGGGAAATTGTGAAAAAAGCTTTTTATAAGTGCGAGCGCGAAAATAAATACGACTGGCTGCGCATCAAAAACACGATACGTGACGAGCTGCGGGATTATATGTGGAACAAGACAAAGCGCAGCCCTATGATACTGCCGGTTATAGTTGAAATTTAGGCACAAGCCGAGGTGATGACGTGCTAAAAAAGATACTGAATATTGTAAATTACATCTTCGGCAGCCTGTTTAATCTTGCGCTGGCTGTCACCATCATTGTCGTCGCATACACCGTCACCATCATGGCCTTTGACTTTGGCCAGACGGTTTTTGTGGACGAGGACGATTATTATAGCGAGCCGGAATATATCATTGTCGAGATTCCCGAAGATGCCGACGGTTTGGAGATTGCGCAGATTTTGCGCGAAAACGGCCTTATCAGCAGCGAATGGCTGTTCCTGCTTAACGCCAGGTTTAACGGCTCCATAAACCATTTTTTGACAGGTATTTCCTTCGAGCTTAACACAGGCATGAGCGAATCCACCATAATGGACACGCTGCAACGTATTCCCGAGGGTTTGCAGGCCGATGGCACCAGGATTGTGATTATGGAGGGCCTTACCAACCGGCAGACGGCTGATTTTGCCGCGACCTTGGGGCATTTTACGGCGGATGAATTTTTGTACGAGCTGCAAGAAGGGCAGTTTACCAATGCTTTTTTGCGCGACATCCAGGAGAGGCCAAATCGGCTGGAGGGCTTTTTGTTCCCGGATACTTACGATTTGCCGCAAAATCCCGCCCCGCGGGACCTGATTGTGCGCATGTTGGCCCGCTTTGACGAGATTTTTACGGGCGAAATGTGGATGCGGATTGAGGAGCTGTCCGAAATTATGGGGCGAGAGCTTACAATTGAGGACATTGTGACCATTGCGTCAATTGTGGAGCGCGAGGCGACTGTGCAAAGCGAGAGGCCCGCGGTGGCCGCCATAATTTACAATCGTTTGGCGGCGGGTATGCCGCTGGAAATGATTACCACTGTGGTATATGCCACAAACACCCGCGTTGATATGCTGACGCCCGCGGACTTTCAAATAAACTCTCCGTATAATACATTTAATCGCCAGGGTTTGCCCATTGGGCCAATATCTAATCCCGGTCTCAACGCGATTATGGCCGCGCTGTATCCGGCCAATGTAGACTATTTGTATAAGGTGAGGAACGACGCCGAAGAGCAAACCCATTATTTTACAGCTGACAGGGATGCTTATTTGGCGGCGCAAGAGCGATATCGCTTTGAAGCGGACGACGAGAATGAAGAGGATTGACGACAGGCTGGCGGACTATCTTGACGGCCTTGCGCCGCCGGCGCCCGGGCGTCTGCGGGATTTTCAGCAGGCGGCCTATGACGAGGGTTTGCCGATAATTTCGCGTGATGTGGCCAATTTTTTGTCCGTCATGCTGGCGGCGAAGCGGCCACGTAATATTCTGGAAATTGGCTGTGCCGTGGGCTTTTCTGCCGCGCTGTTTGCGGAATTTTTGCCCGAAGGCGGCGCGATTACGACGATTGACCGCTATGAATATATGATAAATCGCGCCAAGGAAAATTTTGCCAGCCTTGGCATTGAGGACAAAGTGCGCATTATCGAGGAATGTGCCTCAATCGCGCTGCCTAGGCTGGCGGAGCAGGGCGCCAGGTTCGATTTTATTTTCATGGACTGCGGCAAGGGGCAGTATCTGCGATTTTTCCCGTATTGCCTGGAAATGCTGGCGTCGGGCGGCTTGCTTGTGGCGGACGATGTGCTGCAAAATGGCGACATCGCCCTTGATTGGGCCGAAATCACGCGCAGGCAGCGCACCACATACAAGAATATGCGCGATTTTTTGGCGGCGGCCATGGCGCTGGAGGGCTGCTATTCCAGCATTTTGCCCATTGGGGATGGTTTGCTGTTGGTTGCAAAGGAATGATACTTTTGGATAAAGTCGAGTTGCTGGCACCCGCCGGAGATTTCGAGAAATTGCAGGTGGCCGTGGCTTTTGGCGCGGACGCCGTCTATATGGGCGGCACGGCCTTTGGTCTGCGCGCCGCCGCGAGGAATTTTGACGGGTCGCAAATGGCGGCGGCCATAAAATATGCACATGCGCGCGGGGTGAAGGTGTATGTCACCGCAAACATCTTCGCGCACAACGCGGATTTTGACGGCATGGCCGAATATTTTCGCGAGGTTAAAAAAATGGGCGCGGATGCCCTGATAATCAGTGATACAGGGGTTTTTGCGCTGGCGCGGCAGGTTGTGCCTGACATGGAAATACATGTAAGCACACAGGCAAATATTACCAATTATGCCGCGGCACTGTTTTGGGCGGCCCTGGGCGCGTCCCGGGTTATTTTGGCGCGGGAGCTTTCGCTGAAAGAAATTGCGGCGATGCATGACAAGGTTGACGGCAAAATCATGCTGGAAGCCTTCGTCCACGGCGCGGTCTGCATGGCATACAGCGGGCGCTGCTTCCTTTCGGCCTATATGAACGGCCGCAACGCCAACAAAGGCGAATGTGCCAACAATTGCCGCTTTAAATACGCCCTGGTGGAGGAGCATCGGCCCGGCGAGTATTTTCCCATTGCCGAGGCAGCCGGGCGCGGCAGCCATATTTTAAGCTCCAAGGATTTGTGCATGATTGGGCATCTGCCGCAGATGCTGGCGGCGGGCATAAAATGCCTGAAAATTGAGGGGCGCATGAAGACGCCGCATTATGTGGCGGCCACGGTTGCGGCATATCGCGCCGCGATTGACGACTTTTACGCCGATTCTGCGCTGTATGAGGCGAAGATACCACAATATATGGCGGATTTGCAAAAATCTGCCAATCGTGAATTTTCCACAGGCTTTTATTTGGACAGGCCCGATGGCGATTCCCAGGCATTTTTTGGCAAACATAGCAAAACATACGACTTTGTGGGGATTGTTAAGGACTATGACCACGCCGGCGGCATCGCCACGATTGAACAGCGCAACAAGTTCGTAATCGGCGACATTGTGGAGTTTTTGCGGGCCGGACATGGGCCGTTTTCCCAGGAAATTTCGGAGATGCGCGATGCCTGCGGCAACCTTGTGGACGCGGCGCGCCATGCGCAGCAAATGCTGAAAATACGCCTAAATCAGCCTGTCGCGCCATTTGACATAATGCGGGTGAAGATGAAATGATTTTTGGAATTGGCACGGACATTGTTGAAATTTCGCGGATTACCCGGGCGGTGGAAGGCCGCGCGTTTTTGGCGAAGTGCTTTACCGAGGCCGAAATTGCGCGATGCAAGGCGGGCGGCGTGACAGCGGCGGAAAACTTTGCGGGATATTTTGCGGCAAAAGAGGCCGTGGCAAAGGCCTTGGGTACGGGCTTTCGCGGGTTTGTGCCGCGGGATATTGAAATTTGCCATGACGAGCTGGGCAAGCCCTTTGCGCGCTTGGCGGAGCATATTGACGCACCGGACAATTTTGACATATTTGTGAGTATTTCCCATGGCAAGGAAAGCGCAACCGCCATGGCTGTGATTGAGGTGAGACCATGGAAAGGCGGCATATCAGGGAAGTGAGGCGCCGTGAGGCACCTGCCGCAAGGGATGGCGGACGAGGGCGAAAGAGCCCGAAAACAGGTGCATACGCAAGAAAACTCCCAAAGAGAAAGCTTCGCGTCGAGGCTTTTTTTGGCTTTGTGTTTGTTTTGGTGATTTTATACATAATTGGATATTTTTACACAGCCGCCCTGCGGCCCGAGATATCGCAAATGCGCGTGGAAATGGGTGCTATATCGCATCCCACGGCCTTTCGGGGCATCATCATCCGTGACGAGGTTGTGTATCACGCGGCGGATGCCGGTTCCCTTTTGTTTCATGTTGAAAACCACGAAAGGGTGCGCGCGGGGCGGGTTGTGGCCAGCATACAGGACATAGGGCTGGTAGAGACCTACCGCGCCAATTTGGCTGATATTGACCAGGGGGCTGTGAATTTGCAGCGCCAGCGCGCAGGCATGGCCGTAAATGAGGTGGAAATTGCGCGCCGAAACCAGGCGATACTGCAATATATCAACAATGCGGCCTTTAGCCTTGCCGTGGGCGAGGTTGGAGGAATTTTTGCCCTGGGCGACGCGGCGCGACACAGCCTGCAAAGCCGAAATATGCTGTATTTTAGCGACGAAATTGCCATGATGGATTATGCGGCTGACAGGGAGCGCGCGCTGGCAGGCATGGCGCGGGCCATAAGCGAGGTTGCTGTCATGTCGTCGGGCGTTTTTTCCAATATGGTGGATGGGCTGGAGGAGCAACTGAATGTAGCAAATATGTCGAATATTTCCAGAGAACTCATTGCCGACGCCGGGCATTTGCCAAGATTTTACAGCCCCGAGGTTGAAGCCGGCGACGCCCTCTTTCGCATAATTCGCACAAATGACTGGTTTATCGCCGCATATATTGACCGCGAATATGCTGCCTTTTGGACGACAAACTCCACGGTGACGCTGTATGTGGAGGATGGCGCGTCTGTGATACCCCTGGTTACACAAGTCCACAGCCGCACTGATGCGGGCGATGGTCATGCCCAGACCTATGTGGTTTTTCGCACAAACAACGATTTGATGCGCTTTATAGACCGCCGCAACATCGCTTTTCGCCTGTCGCGCGAGGCGCAGGAGGGCTTTAAAATTCCCCATGCCGCCATTGTGGAGCGCAGCCGCCTTCCTGTTCCCGCGGATTTTGTTTTCATTGAAAATAATGTCCGCGCCGTAAACCTGATGGCGGGCGACGGCTTTGTGACGGAGTCGGTTGCGGGCAATTTCAGCCCGGATGGCAGCGTGTTTTACATCATGGCCGACAGCGGCAGGTTGCGCGTTGGCGACACGCTGATTAAAGACGAGGCGAGATTTAGAATTGAGGCCATTGACACGGTGGCGGGCGTTTTTGTTACAAATATTGGTGTGACGCAGTTTCGCGAGGTGTCCACAGAGGGATTTTTTGACGAAAATGCTGATTATATCATTTTGGACCCCGCACAAAACCCAAATTTACGCCTTTTCGACAGGATTGTGGCGGACGCCCGCGCTGTTTCTGACAGACTGCTGTTGCATTAGTCGGAAAAAGCTGTAGATATCAAGAAATCTTGTGCATCTTGCCGATAGAAAAATTGGGCAACTTTCACAAAGAGACAAAATTTTTGTTGACAAACGAAGCGAAAACAGGCATAATGGTAATACTCTCTTTAAGCTCAAGATAATGCAAATGGAGGCATTAAAATACAACCGGTAAAAGGGATTTCAAGGAGGAAAGCCATGGGTATTCTTAGATCTGTAAAAGACTTCGTCTTTCAAAAGGGATATGAGGATGACGAATATTTGTACGAGGACGAATATGATACTGGTGGTGACGATGGATTCACCCGAATGCGCGACGACGATGTGGCGTACATAGGCAGCGGCCGCCGCGCCGCGCCGCGCGAAAGCGGCGTGCGCAGCAGAAATGCAGGCGGTGTGGAGCCCAGGCGCGGCGACACCACTGAAATAACTAGCCGCTCCACGTCCGCGGGCCTGAAGTATAGCGAAAAGGACAATGTTTACACCATTCCTTATGCCGCCGATATTGACATCGTTGTTTATGAACCCGGAAATTTTGACGACGGCCTTGCAATTTGCGACTTTCTTAAGCAGCGCAAGCCTGTGATTGTGAACATGGGCGGCGTGGAATTTCAGGAAGCACAAAGGATTATGGACTTTTTGGCGGGTGTGGTGTATTGCATAAATGGCGACATTCAAGAAATTACAAGCCGTATTTTCGTTGTTGCCCCGGAAAACGTCAATGTGTCAGACCACGCCAAGGAGCATCTAAAGCAGCAGGGTATTTTTTCCTCTTTTAAAACGGCCTTTGGGCGATAGCAACATGCCCTGAAACGAGGAGGATGACATGTGAATATTATTTTGGCGGAAGCCGTCTGGAATTTTGGAAATTTCCTGGTTGTCATATTGATGATACGTGTCATCATGTCCTGGATACCATTTAATCCCGATGGTGTTTTGGGCAAGATTTTCGGTATTCTCTCCGCATTTACGGAGCCCTTTGTGTCGCCCATCAGGCGTTTGATACAGCGTTCGCCGCTGGGCGGGCCCGGTATGATGATTGATTTTTCCCCCATGCTGGCCTTTCTTGCCATACGCTTAATTACAACTTTATTGGCGAATTTTTTGCGTAACATGTAATATGAATAAAAAATTGCACGAATTGTCCCGTTTTTTGGATAAAATGTACAAATCTGATTCAGGTCACTCTTTTGCAAAGGTGCTGGGTCAGGTTTATTTGTGTCTTGAAAGCGGAGCGCCTGCTTTTACAGATTTTTTGGACCCGGAGAGGCGTCAATATGCACAATCCCGCTTGATTGGCCTGGAGAAATTTGGCATTGCCATGACTGAAGAGGGCGGATATCCCGAGGCAGAGCGCAAAATGCTGGGCTTTGCGCCAGAGGATATGGATTTCCCGCAATATCCCATCGCGAGGATTTTGGCAGAATTTGATGCCAAGCACGCAAGCCCGGCCCACAGCGACTTTCTTGGCGCCATATTGGGCCTTGGCCTTAGCCGCAATGTCATCGGCGACATCGTGATGCTGCCCGCCTCTGCCGTGATTATGGCCGAGGCCCATATTGAGGGTTTTCTGCTGTCCGGCCTGCGCAAAGTGGGCAAAACAGCGGTTTCTACCAGCCATCTGCCGAGGGACGCCCATATTTTCGGCATTGACAATCGCAAGACGGACAGGCTGATTTGTGCCTCCCTTAGGCTGGACAATGTGCTGGCGGCGGCTTTCAGGCTTTCCAGGGGCGATGCGGCTGCTTTGGTAAAATCCGGAAAAGCCTTCATAAATTGGCATGAGGCCGCCTCTGCCTCAAAGGTCGTGAGGCAGGGCGATATGTTGACTTTGCGCAAATATGGCCGCGTGCAGATATCGAATTTGGCGGGCAAATCCCGCAAGGACCACTTTTTGATTGACATTATACGGTATTGAGGAGAGCGTATGCGCAAAATCGGCATCATGGGCGGCACCTTCGACCCTATACACAATGGGCATCTTACCGCGGCCGAAGAGGTTAGGCAGCGCCTTGGCCTGCACGAAGTGATTTTTGTGCCGGCGGGCACGCCGCCGCTGAAAGACGCGGCGAAAACGGCTTCGGCGCGCCATCGCCGCATAATGTGCGAAATGGCCACACGGGATAATCCGAATTTTTCCGTCAGCACCATGGAAATTGACCGCGAGGGGACAAGCTATACAATTGACACCATCGCGCAGTTTGTCCGTGACAGGCCCGATGCGGAGCTGTTTTTCATCGTGGGGGCGGATGCTGCCGATAATTTCCAAAAATGGTATAAATTCCAAAGCATCCTGAAAATGTGCAAAATTGTCGTCACAACAAGGCCCGGAAACCCCCTGGATGAAGGACTTGCGGCAAAATATGGCCAGCGCATCATTTACGTGCCAATTTCTGACATTGACATTTCGTCCACGCAAATTCGCGATTCGATTGCCCGCGGGAAGTTTGTGCGGTATTTTATGCCCTGCTGCGTAAGCGACTATATCCACAGCCAAGGGCTGTATATCGGGCAGTTTGAGCATTTCAAGCGGATTTTGCAAATTGACCTGTCGGCGGAGCGATTTGCCCACTCCCTTTCGGTGGTGGATGAGGCCGAAAAGTTGGGGCTGCGGCATGGCCAGGGGGAGGCCGCGCTGGAAAAGCTGCTGCTGGCGGCGCTGCTGCACGATTGCGCGAAAAATTTTTGTGATGAGCGGTCATTCGCGCAGATTAAAGAGTTTTGTCGGTGCGAGGGCTTTGCGCTGGATGATTTTTTCGCGGATGCCCCTTGGCTTGCCCACAGCTTTGTGGGCGCAGTGCGGGCTAAGGCGAAATTTGGCGTTAAAGACCCCGAGGTGCTTGATGCAATCGCAGGCCACACCTTCGGCAAGCCCAATATGACAATTATTGACAAAATAATATACATCGCGGACTTTATCGAGGCCACCCGCGCCCCCAACGATGCACGAAGCCACGCGCGAAAGTTGGCATATGAGGATTTGGACGCGGCGATGATATATATTTTGCGCCACACAATTGAGAAAACCGCCGCGCGCGGGCTGCCTGTCTATAAGGACAGCGAGCTGGCGCTGCGGAATTTGGAGGAAAATTATGGATAGCGTAGATATTATGGATGCCGTCAAAGCCGCCTATAATGCCGCTTCGGACAAAATGGGCGATGACATCATTGTGCTGGACATTCGCGGGATATCCGTCCTGACGGAATTTTTTGTCATTGCCAGCGCGAACAATTCCAACCAGCTAAAGGCCATGGCGGACCATATTCAGGAAAAATTGCATGTCCTTGGCGTGCGTATGCGCCATGCCGAGGGCGTGCAGAGTGCCAGATGGATTTTGCTGGATTTTGGCGACATCGTTGTGCAATTGTTCCGTAAAGAGGAAAGGGAGTATTATCGCCTGGAGAAGCTGTGGGGCGACGCAAAGACGATTTTGCCGGACGAGCTGGCGTGATTTTTGGAGGCGATTTTATGGCAAAAAATAGCAAGAAATATGACAACGAGAGCATCACCCAGCTGAAAGGCGCAGACCGCGTGCGGCGGCGGCCCTCGGTGATTTTTGGCTCGGACGATTTGGTGGGATGCCAACATTCGATTTTTGAAATAATTTCCAATTCCATTGATGAGGCCCGGGAGGGATATGGCGACCGCATCGAGATTACGCGCCATACAGACGGAAGCATCACCAATGTGGATTATGGACGCGGCATACCTGTGGATTACAATGCCGTTGAGAAGAAATACAACTGGGAGTTGGTTTTTTGCGAGCTTTACGCCGGCGGAAAATATAATAACAACAACAGCGAGAATTATCGCTTCAGCCTGGGCTTAAACGGCCTGGGGCTTTGCTCTGCCCAATATGCCTCGCGTTATATGGATGTCAAAATTTATCGCGATGGCTACGAATACTCCTTGTATTTTGAGCGGGGCAAAAATATCGGCGGCCTGACGAAGGAAATCGCCGCGGACAGCCGCACGGGCACCATAATACGCTGGCTGCCCGATGATGAGGTCTTTAAAGAAATTGCCGTGCCGCTGGAATATTTTCAGGACATGCTGAAAAAACAGGCCATTGTGAATGACGGGCTGGTTTTTGTGCTGTATGACGAGGAAAGCGGCGAGGAATTTACATATTGCTATGAAAACGGCATTGCGGGTTATATTTCTGAGCTTTGCGGCGATGGCGCCCTTACCGCTCCCGTAAGTTTCGCTCACGAGACCGCGGGGCGGGACCGGGAAGATTTGCCGAACTATTTGCTAAAATTTGCCATTACATTTTGCTTTGACAACAATGTAAATCTTTTACAATATTTCCATAATTCCAGCTTTTTGGAATATGGCGGCTCTCCCGACAGGGCCGTTAAAAATGCCTTTGTGGCGGCCATTGACGCCTATATCCGCAACGCGGGTCTATATAAAAAGGACGAAAAAAAGATTACCTTTGCGGACATCGAGGATTCTTTGGTACTTATTTCCAGCTCTTTTTCAACTGTGACCAGCTATGAAAATCAGACAAAAAAGGCCATAAATAACAAATTTATCCAAGAGGCCATGACGGACTTTCTAAAAAAGCAACTGTCAGTTTATTTTATCGAAAATAAGACCGAGGCCGATAAGATTATGGGCCAGGTGCTGATAAACAAGCGCAGCCGCGAAACCGCCGAAAAAACTCGCCTCTCTGTAAAGAAAAAGCTGACGGGGGGCGTGGATTTCACAAATCGCACGGAAAAATTTGTAAATTGCCGCACCAAGGACATCACCCGCCGCGAATTGTACATCGTCGAGGGGGATTCTGCCCTTGGCTCTTGCAAATTGGGGCGCGACGCCGAATTTCAGGCCATCATGCCCGTGCGCGGCAAAATCCTCAATTGCCTAAAGGCCGATTATAACAAGATTTTCGCCAATGACATCATCACAGACCTGATACGCGTGCTGGGCTGCGGCGTGGAGGTTACTTCCAAGCACAGCAGGGACCTGAATTCCTTTGACCTTGACAAGCTAAGCTGGGCAAAAATCATCATCTGCACCGATGCGGATTATGACGGCTTTCAAATCCGCGTGCTGATACTCACCATGCTATACCGCCTGATGCCCGCCCTAATCACTGAAAAAAAGGTATTTATTGCCGAATCGCCGCTGTATGAAATCACGGCGGGCAAAAAGACGCATTTTGCCTATACCGATGCCGAAAAAAACGCCATCACGGCCAAAATCAAGGGCAAATTCCATATCCAGCGCAGCAAGGGCCTGGGCGAAAACGAGCCTGAAATGATGTGGCAAACCACCATGAACCCCGCCACGCGCAAGCTGGTGCAGGTGCTGCCGCAGGATGCCGAGGCCACGCGCCTGATGTTTGAGGTGCTGCAAGGCGACAATATCAAGGGGCGCAAGGAATTTATTGAAAAAAACGGATACAAATATATGGAAATGGTGGATGTTGTATGAGGAGACAATTTTTGGCGGCCGCGCTGCTTTTCGGGCTGTTTTCGGCCTGCGGCGGCGCCCCTGAGGAAATTTATGATGCTTACATAGCAGCCGATGAATTTTATGCGGCCGAGGAAGAAATCCCGGAAATTATTGAGGATGCGGAGGAATATACCGTGGAAGAGATTTTGTATGCCAATCCAGAGCCAATTTTTGCCAGCGAGCCCCTGCCG
>JAITMW010000114.1 GCA_031277155.1 Clostridiales bacterium
GGCCACCCTCGGGCCTGCCACCAATGATTTGGAGATAATAAAGCGGCTGATAAAGGCGGGGCTAAACACCGCGCGCATCAACTTTTCCCATGGCAATCACGATTCGCATACGGATATTATTGATAAGCTGAAGGCCGCCCGGGAAGAGCTGGCGGCGCCCGTGGCATTGCTGCTGGACACCAAGGGACCGGAAATTCGCATTAAAACCTTTAAGGACGGCGATGTGTCGCTAAAAAAGGGGCAGAAATTTACGCTTACCACAGACGATGTCAGCGGGGATGAAAACATTGTGTCTGTCACTTATGAGGAACTGCCGAATGATGTGCATGTGGGCAGCAAGATTTTGCTGGATGATGGCTTGATAGAGCTGCGCGTGTCGGCCATAATCGGCAACGATGTTGAATGTATCGTAGGCAATGACGGCGATTTGGGCGACAACAAGGGCGTAAATCTGCCGGAGACGAATGTTTCGCTGCCTTCGCTGACGCAAAAGGACGTTGACGACATAAAATATGGCATCAAGATGGATTTTGACTTTATCGCGGCATCTTTTGTGCGCTCTGCCAAAGACGTGTTGGAGATACGCCAGGTGCTGGAAGACAACGACGGCTCGCATTTGCAAATCATCGCCAAAATTGAAAACCGTGAGGGTGTGGATAATTTAGAATCCATCTTGGAAGTGGCCGACGGCATTATGGTTGCCCGCGGTGACATGGGCGTGGAAATTCCGCCGGAGGAAGTGCCCCTTATCCAAAAAAGGATGATAAGAAAATGCAATATGGTGGGCAAGCCTGTTATCACAGCCACACAAATGCTGGAATCCATGATACACAATCCCAGGCCAACCCGCGCCGAAGCCAATGATGTGGCCAACGCCATTTTTGACGGCTCGGATGCCATAATGCTTTCGGGCGAGACCGCAAAGGGCAGCTATCCCGTCGAGGCCGTGAAGATGATGGACCGCATCGCGCGCCAAACGGAGGAAAACCTTAGCAGCGCACAAAGCATGAGGCGCCGCAGCGACCAAAATGTGGTTAATGTTACCAATGCCATAACATACGCGACATGCAGCATTGCCGCCAGCCTTGGCGCTGCCTGTATTGTCACCGTTACAAAGTCGGGGTATTCCGGCCGAATGGTGGCAAAATACCGCCCAAACTGTACCATATTGGTGGTTGCGACAAACACCGTGGTGTGGCGGCAAATGTCCCTTGTGTGGGGCGTTATGGCCGTGACGGCCGGTATGGTGGAAAGCGACGCAGAGCTGTTTGAGGTGGCCGGAAAATGTGCCATGGACAGCGGTCTGGCCAAAAACGGCGACCTTATCGTTATTGTGGCGGGCGTGCCTGTGGGCGCTTCCGGCACAACAAATCTTGTAAAAGTGCAGGTTGTGGGCCATATTCTTGTCAAGGGCAAGGGAAATGCCAGCGGCGCGGGCCATGTCATAGGCCGCACCGCCGTCATCAGGCCGTCGGAAGGCGCAGGCCGCCGCTTTCGCGAGGGGGACATATTGGTGGCCTCCCAGACAAATGATGCCATGATGGATTTTATCCGCAAAGCGGGCGCGGTAGTTGTTGGAACAGACCAAAATTTAAGTCAAACCCACGCGGAAATTGCCTGCAAAGCCCTGAAAAAGCCGCTGATAATCTGCAATGAAAGGGTGATTGACCTAATTCACGCCGGCGTAACAGTTACTATTGACTGCGACGATGGTTTCGTGTATAATGGAACCATAGGAATAGAAAGCAGCGAATAGTCAATAATGAATAATAAATAATAAATAATTATCAAAAAATTCCTGAAATGTGCGCTAGCCTCTGTTTTGAACCTACATTTTCTATATGGGATTTCAAATTCGTCGGTGTATGGCAGGCCTCAAGATAATTCCCTTAGGGCAGAGGAAGCCAAAAGCCGCCATGAGGAAACCCACCTGGCTTTAGCTAGGGCGTCAAAATGGGGTAATGGCATTTCGGGGCTTTTTTATTTCAACTTCTTCCCGCCAGGCTGCTGCCACATTCTGAGCAAAATTTTTGGCCCGTGGCGTTGACAAAGCCGCAGCCGCATGTTGTGCCCGACGTAAGGGTACATTTTTGCACCAGCATATTTCCGCAAGCGCCGCAAAATCGGCTGTCCCCGGTGTTTATTTCATTGCATCGCCCGCATTGAATATCACGAACCATGGGCTGGTTGACGGCGGGCGCGGTCTGCCCCTGCCCCTGTCCCCTGCCCGTAAAATGCTGGATAAGGGTGCCTGTCAATTCCTGGCCGATTCCCATGCCGGTTCCCATGCTAACACCTTTTAGCAAAGATTTTAACATAATATCCCACTCCTTTATATTCTGTAATTATTCGCACAAAATTTTCCTGGCCTCTTGCAAAACATCGGCATCCGGCGGCTGTGTTTCGGCCAGCTCGTATTTTATGCCAAGGTCAGTCCATTTGTATTCGCCCATTTTATGAAAGGGCAGCACTTCAATTTTTGCAATATTGTCAAAATCCGCAAGATAATCGCGCATTTGGCGGATATGGTCGAAATTGTCGGTCAAGCCGGGCACCAGCACAAAGCGTATCCATGTTTCCACATTCAGCCTTTGGGCAATCTCCAGCATACGCAGGCAGGCATCAATGCGCACACCGGCAATATCCCTATAGACCTCCGGGTCTATGGATTTTATATCCAGCAGCAGCAAATCCGTGTTTTTTAGGGCGGCTTCGGCATTGCCGGCACCCGTATAGCCCGCCGTGTCCAGCGCGGTGTGTATACCCTCGGCCTTCAGCGCCGCCAGCAGCTCTATTAAAAATTCGGGCTGCATAAAGGGGTCCCCGCCTGTGATTGTAACGCCGCCGCCCGAAAAGCGCATGAAAGAGCGATAGCGCAGCACATCGGCCAAAAGCTCCGCCAC
>JAITMW010000128.1 GCA_031277155.1 Clostridiales bacterium
ATCTACTTAATTCTATATCGGCAAATACCACACATTTTTGTATATTGATTTTAGCGCAATTTAATGATATATTCAATATAATGGATATACTTTCTTATAGGTGGTGTCTTTTATGCTAATTGTACAAAAATACGGCGGCAGCTCTGTCGCGGACCCCGCGCGCATGGAAAATGTGGCGCGGCGGGTGTTGTCCGCGCGGCTTGGCGGCCATGATGTTGTGGTTGTAGTTTCGGCACGGGGCAACACCACCGACCGGCTGCTGGACGAAGCGCAAAAAACCAATCCCGGCGCCGCCAAACGCGAGGTGGATATGCTGCTGGCCACAGGCGAGCAGTGCAGCTGTGCCCTTTTGGCGATGATGATACAGGGCATGGGCCATTCTGCCCTGTCCTTAAATGCATATCAGGCGGGCATTACGGCCACATCAGCCCATATGTCGGCCCGCATCAAGAGCATTGACGCCCATCGCATCAAGGCAGAGCTGGACAGCAACCAAATCGTGATTGTGGCGGGCTTTCAGGGCGTCAATCGCCGCGGCGATGTGGCCACATTGGGGCGCGGCGGCAGCGACACCACGGCGGTGGCCCTGGCGGCCGTGCTTCATGCGGATATTTGCGAAATATACACGGATGTGGAAGGGGTATATTCCGCCGACCCGCGCATTGTGACCACAGCCGTAAAGCTGCCGGAAATCAGCTATTTTGAAATGCTGGAGCTGGCATCCCTTGGCGCAAATGTGCTGGCAAAGCGCTCCGTGGGTCTGGCAAAAAAATATGGCGTAAGGCTGGTTGTAAAATCCAGCATGAAAGACTGTGAAGGCACCGTTGTAAAGGAGGAAGCAAAAATGGAAGGAATATACATAAGCGGCGTGGCCGTGGACAAGGACATCGTGCGCGTCAGCATTTCCGGCGTAAAAGACGAGCCGGGCGTGTGGTTCAAGGTCTTTTCGATTATGAACAGGGACAATATCGCCATAGATTTTATCCAGCAGGTGCGCCACGACGACGGCACAAAGGACATCACCTTCACCGTGGCCAAAGACGAGGTAGAGGGCGCCATCACCGCCCTTAACGGCAGCACCCACCGCCTGGGCTTCAATTCTGTCAGCCATTGCGGCGGCATTGCAAAGCTGTCTGTGGTTTCCACAGGCATGGCCACCAATCCCGGCGTGCCCTCGATGATGTTCGAGGCCCTTTTTGACGCAGGCATCAATATCGACAGCATCTCCACCTCCGAAATCCGCGCCAGCGTGCTTATTGACACAGCCGAGGCCGACAGGGCGGCTAATTTGGTTCATGAGAAGTTTCGCAACGGGAAATATATAATGGGATAGGGGGCGATATGAAAGTTGGCCAAAATCGAAGACGGGGAAATTATGTCAATTTGGGACCCAAAGAAAAAATATAAAGAAGGGCCAAATATCATGAATCTTTTTCAGGATGTTATATTTTGGGGGTTATTAGTCTCCGCCGGCGTTATCGCCGCAGTGATTGCGCAGGTTGCAAACGCCAAAATAAAGCGCAAAAACATTATGTTAGAAGAAAATATGGACAAGAATTGCTTTGTAGTCCGCAAGACAAAATTATCTCTGTTGAAAGGATTGGGGGCTGCATTTCTTGGCGTTGCAATGGTGGTTTTTATGCTGGTTCCACGAGCCGAAGGAAATCCCGCGGATACTATCGTAGTAACCTTGGCATCTATACTGTTCGGCCTGTTCGCGCTCGGGGGAGTTTGCGGTGCCCTAAATTACAAATACTGGAAAGTCAGGGTGCAGCGCAAAGAAATACACTGCCGCGCTTTGCTCGAGTCCAAAACATATACATTCGATATGATACAAAAAGCAGAAGCCTATGAAGTCAGCGATACATTTGGCCGAGTGGGCAAGCAAAAGCTAAGGCTTTATTTTGGCGACAAATACCCTTTGCTCATGCACTCAACTTACACAGGCTATAATGTATTTGCAAATCGTTTGAAGCAGGAAGGCATTGAAATAATACAAAAGAAAGGATGATAACATGCTTATGCAGGAGCAATTAATCGAAGATATTAAGCAACTCCCCGAGCCTGCTTTAAGAGTGATTAGCGCCGTCGTTAAGGAATTTCTTGCGATAAAAAACAGCCAAGAAGAGGCCCGGCAGAAAAACTCACGGGCTGCAATGTTCGGTTGTTTGCGCGGCCAATATAAAATCGCAAGAGATTTCGATTCGCCACTTGAAGATTTTAAGGAGTACATGGAATGAATTTACTGATTGACACCCATGTCGCATTATGGCTGTTTAAGAGCCTGTTTAAAATCTCCATTCCGCCGCCTTTTCGGCTTATTTTCCGATATGCTTCATGAAGGCTCACTTGCGTATGCTTGCGCACTATACGCGGCGTTCGCCTTCATTTCGCCTATCGAAAAAGCGCTCGAAAATTCGGCGAAAGCGAGATATTAAACAGCCTCTAATGAACACGAAAATCTGTCGAGTTGCGCGCGGGAACATTTGCTGGACGAGTCGAACTCATTGCATATAAGCATCGCATCGGTTTGGGAAATTGCGATAAAACACAGTTTGGGCAGGTTAACCGAATTTTCCGGCGGTGTCAGCCTGTTTTTGTCGCAGATTCACAGCAGCCCAATAGAAATCATGGCTGTTTTGCCGCAGCATATTGAAATTGTAGAGAAATTGCCATTTATTCACAAAGACCCATTTGACAGATTGCTTATTTCCACGGCAAAGTCAGAGAAATTAACAATACTAACTGCCGATGAAAATATTAAAAAATATGATGTTTCTTGGGTATGGTAATGGCGGTTGAATGACGGACAATACAAAAGAAAGGATGATAACATGCTATCAACCGTAAACACCACAGAAATCCTCCAAACCATTGGCGCGCAGCTGGCCGACCCCCACCGCATATTGGGTATGCATGAGGTGGCGGCGGACGGGGCGGACAAGCTCTTTGTCCGCGCTTTCATGCCGGAGGCGGCAAAGGTGGATGTTTTGGACCCGGATACATACCGGCGCTTTCCCCTGACGAAAATTCACGCCGACGGCTTCTATGAGGGCGAAATTACGGGGCGCAGCACATGGTTCCGCTATCTTTTAGAAGCCGAATTTGAAAATGGCTCTGTATTTAGAACATATGACCCATATTCCTTTGCTCCTGTGCTGACCGATTTTGACATGTTTTTGTTCGGCCAGGGTACGCATTATAAAATAGCGGACAAGCTGGGCGCCAATATGATGACAGTTGACGGCGTGGACGGTGTGCTTTTTGCCGTGTGGGCGCCAAACGCCGCCCGGGTTTCCGTCATTGGCAGCTTTAATAATTATGACGGGCGCCGCCATGCCATGCGCCTGCGGCAGCCAAACGGCATTTGGGAGCTTTTTGTCCCCGGCCTTTCGCAATACGACCGCTATAAATTCGAAATTAAGACCCGCGACGGCGTGCTTTTGCAAAAATCCGACCCTTACGCCAAATTTTACGAGCTTCGCCCCTCAACAAATTCGCTGATTTACGATATCGGCAATTATAAATGGAATGACGCCCAATGGCTTGCTCGGCGCAATGCCGGCCCCCATCCCTTAAACGGGCCAATAAACATTTACGAAGTTAATTTGGGCAGCTGGAAGAAAAACCCCGACAACATCAGGGAAGGGGACGACAGCGGCGGCTTTATGACATATATCGAGGCCGCCCACGAAATTGTCCCCTACGCTGGGGAGATGGGATATACGCATATAGAATTGATGCCCGTGCAAGAACATCCCTTCGACGGCAGCTGGGGCTATCAGGTGACGGGATATTACGCGCCCACCAGCCGCCATGGCAGCCCCGACGAATTTAAGTACTTCGTGGACTATTGCCACCGGCACGGTCTGGGGGTTATTTTGGACTGGGTGCCGGCCCATTTTCCCAAAGACGCCCATGGCCTGGAAAAATTTGACGGCACCGCACTGTATGAGCACGAAGACCCCCGCCAAGGCGAACATCCCGATTGGGGCACGCTGGTTTTCAATTATGGGCGCCAGGAGGTCAAAAATTTCCTGATAGCCAACGCCCTGTTTTGGATTGAGGAATATCATCTGGACGGCCTGCGCGTGGACGCCGTGGCATCCATGCTGCATCTCAATTATTCCAAGAATGACGGCGGCTGGATTGCGAACAAATACGGCGGCAATATCAACCTGGACGCGGTAGAATTTATAAAGCACATGAATTCCGTGGTGCTGGGCGCATATCCCCATGTGCTGATGATTGCCGAAGAATCCACATCCTACGAGGGGGTTTCGCGCAATGTGGACCACGGCGGTTTGGGCTTTAGCCTGAAATGGAATATGGGCTGGATGAATGACTTTTTGGCATATGTGGAGCGCGACCCAATCTATCGCCGCTATCATCACAATTTCCTCACATTCGGCATTATGTATGCCTATACGGAAAATTTTGTGCTGGTGCTTTCCCATGACGAGGTGGTCCACGGCAAAAAATCCCTGGTAAACAAAATGCCGGGAGACCTTTGGCAAAAATTTGCCAATTTGCGCGTGGCCTTGGGCTTTATGTACGGCCATCCCGGCAAAAAGCTGCTGTTTATGGGCGGCGAATTTGGCCAATTCATAGAATGGGACGAAAAACGGCCCCTGGACTGGTTTTTGCTGGAATATGACCACCACCGCCAGATGCAGGACTTCACCCGGGACCTTAACCACCTGTACAAAAATCAGCGCGCCTGCTGGTTTGACGACTTTGCCCCCCGCGGCTTTTCCTGGGTCGACGTCCATGACAATGCCCGCAGCATCATCTCCTTTGCGCGCTTTTCCGACAACCCCGCCGAAACCCTGATTTTCATCTGCAATTTCACGCCAAACCCCGTGGAAGAGCATCGCGTGGGGCTGCATCATGTGTCGGATTATACCGAAATCCTAAATTCCGACGACCCAAAATATGGCGGCAGCGGCGTCGTCAACACCCATGTCCTAAAACCCGCCGAAATCTTTTGCAACAACCAGCAATATTCGGTCGGCCTGCGCCTGCCGCCGCTGGGGGTTGTGGTTTTGCGGGCGTGCAATTGATATTTATTATAGCGGCACAGACAGAAATCATGATTACAATTACATATTTTGACCAAAAAGACACCGAAGGAGGAAGCTGAATGTTTTGCGTGCAATGCGGCAACACCATATCCACTCATACAAAATTTTGCAAAAGCTGCGGCAGCGTAGTAAAGCATCGTGACCCAAAGGCCACCGGCCCTGCTGCTGCAACACCCCCGGCACCTTCGCCGGCGGCTGCGATGCCCCCGCCCGCGGCGGCACCCACACCTGTATCAATGCCCACACCTGCGGCGGCACCCGTTAGGGCGCCCAGACCCGCACCCGCCCCTGTTATGGCCCCGCCGCCTTCCAGAGTGCCCTTGCCCGCGGCAGTGCCCATGCCTGTCACAAAACCCGCATTTTTAACGATAGTACAAAACATTTTGACAAGCATACCATTGTCCCCAAAGTGGCTTGCCATCGGCGGCGGCGGGCTTTTGGCCGTTATTGCGGCGGCGGTTTTGCTGTTTGGCAATTTTGGCGGCCCCGCAACTGTGTTGGAAGGTGTTTGGAGAACAGAGGACGGGATGAATGTTATGGAATTTAGAGGAAACAGAATCACTTGGGAAGAGTTTGATGAAGTCCACGTCGGGACTTTTTCGGTGGAGGATTTGGATTTTCTTAACTTCATTGCAATTGAACTGCTTTGGAATGACGGAGGCGGAATACCGGAAGTCATTGATGCACAGCTCGTGGGAAATGTTATGTATTTTTATCCTCGGGGAGTATTGGGCGGAGGCACTTTGACACTTCATAGACAACGCTGACATCCGGGGAGGGATATAAATGTTTTGCGAATATTGCGGCGCCAAAATTGATTTTGACAGCACCTTTTGCGAAAATTGCGGCGAGAAGGTGGCTTCAACCATGCCGCCAAGGCCCCTTTGCCCCGGCTGTGGGGAAGAATTTGAAGAGGGCGATAAATTTTGCTATTTTTGCAGTACAAAGCTGCCTGACAAGGCCGAAAACTACATCGAGAATGTTGCTCCCACACCGCCAAAGCCCCTTTGCCCCGGCTGTGGCGAAGAATTTGAAGAGGGCGATAGGTTTTGCTATTATTGCAGCGCGGATTTGCTGCCCGAGCAGACACCTATTGCCGCCCCGCCGCCCCAGCCGATACCCGTTGTTGCCCCGCCGCCCGAGCCGATACCCGTTGTTGCCCCGGAACCTGTGCAAGCACCGCCTGCACAAGAGACCGCGGCTGTTAAAAAGCTGTCAACCGCATCGAAGGTTATGGCGGGCGCGGCTATTGCGCTTGCGGTTGCTTTTGGATATCTGCAAATTTTTGGCGGCAACATGGCATTTTGGTTGGCATTGCCGCTGCGGCAGACACTGGACGGTATTGAAACAGCATTTTTTACAGCATCAATTGTTGCTTTGATTGTTGTAACCGCGATTATAGTGCGGAGTTTGATAAAAAAGAGGGCGTAAGCAAAGCGCAGAGGAGGACTTATCATGGAAGTTTTTAGCATACTATCTATTGTTCTGACGTTCCTTTTTTTGATAGCCGCCGCAGTGCTTGCCGTTAAAAGCAAAATCAGGTGGGTTATGGCAGCGGTTCTTGCAATAGTGCTTGCCTCTTTGGCTTTTGGCGTGGGGTTTTCGGTTATCAGTCATTTAAGATGGCAGCGGCAATTTGAGCAGGAGCAAAGGGATTGGTATGCCGGGCCTGAACATCCGGCCCAGGAATGGGCTATTAGCCCTTATGTTGATTTTTCTGCATACGAAATAGTCCGACCCATTGCAGAAAGCCCCACTCTTGTGCAGTTTTTGGAGGATTGGAACCACGGTTGGCCTGAACTTTGGCATGAAGTCAGAAATAATATGCTGGACTATTTGTGGATGCGGCATCATGAGACGCAAATATTCGTATCTACCGTGGCTGACCGTCATGGGATTGTTATCGCCAGGTCATATAGGCCCGACCTTTATGGTGATTATATCGGAGATTCTCCCCCGGTGGCGCGAGGGCTTGCCGGCGAAGTGTCTACAGGTTTCAACCATAGGTGGTCAATGCCTTTTATCACCGTGCCGATACATGGTTGGAACGGCGAAATTATAGGCACAATCACCGCAATTGTAGATATGGACAGCCATGACGCAGCCGGAGATACAATGCCCGAAGATGTTTTCATGGGCATAGCCGAAAGCATAGCCGTATCCATGGCTGAACTTTCTCACATTACCGGGGTTCATGTGGATGTATTCGGGGGTGCAGATTCAATATATCTCACGATACCAAGCGACCTGTTCTTTTATACAACGGAATTAGATTTGCTTTTATCGGGGCGAATGAAACTGGATGCCATAGCATCAGTTTTGACACATACACCTTTGCCCACCATTGTCGTAATAGAGGTGCATACGGATAATACGCCCACAGGCAGAGAACCTGAGGGCTATGACAACCTTATTTTATCCGAGCAGCGGGCAGTGGCTATATTCGATTATTTGCATTGGGAATGGTCTGCGGGGCTTGAGCATCACGATTGGTGGGTGCCGGGAATGGGCGAATGGTCGCCGATAGACACCAATGAAACGCCCGAAGGCCGCGGCAGAAATAATCGTATAGAAATTAGGATATATCCCATGCATTAGTCATATCCGCGAATAGACGTAATGGAGGCAGGTGAATTGAAATGCTTGACAAAGCCGCATATTGGCTTGATTTGGCCGACGAGGATGTGTTGACAGCAAGGGCGCTGCTGTATGGAAAGAGATATCTGCACGCCGGCCTTTTCTGCCATCTAATCGCAGAGAAGGCCTTAAAAGCCATGATTGCAAGTGTTACTTCGGAAATTCCGCCAAAAATCCATGATTTAGCCAAACTGGCATATCAAGGCGGAATCTTTGATGACTTATCCCAGCAACAGCGGAATCTTTTAAAGGAATTGAATCCGCTGCATATAGAAGCCCGTTATCCCGAACACAAGGACCGTATTGTAAGAGCGCTGACTCCGGAAATAATCTCAAGGCTTTTCAAAGAAACGGAGGATTTTTTATGTTGGATAAAGCAGAGGTTAGAGAAATAGCGGATAGCTACTCAAAAGAAGTGGCAAAAGTCTTAAGCCCCGATAAAATAATTCTGTTTGGTTCTTGCGTAAACGGAACCCTTCATAGCGAGAGCGACATTGACATTGCAGTATTTCTGAGCGCTTTAGACGATGATGCTTGGTATAAAACCCGTATCCTTTTGCAAAATTTGCGCTGGAACAGGGCCTTTTTGGATATCGAGCCGCATTTGCTTGACGAAACCAACGACGCAAGCGGCTTCGCCAAGCATGTCATAGATACGGGAGAAGTAATTTATATGCCCGCCGATGATGGGGTGTGATTGCAATGCAATATTTTGAGTACGGCGAAAAAGAGCTTGGCCATCTGCGCGCCGCGGACAAGCGCCTTGGGGCGGCCATCGACCAAATTGGCATGTTGCGCCCCAAAATGAAGCCCGACCTGTTTTGGGCGCTGATTGAAAGCATAATTGCCCAGCAAATATCCGCAAAGGCCGCGGCCACGGTGACGGGCAGGCTGGGCGCGCTGTGCGCCATGGATGCCGGGCGGCTGGACGCGCTGACAATTGAAGAAATACAGGCCTGCGGCATGTCCATGCGCAAGGCGGGATACATAAAGGGCGCGTCCCGGGCGGCCGCGCTGGGCGTTGTTGATTTTGCAGCGCTGGCCCGGATGGACGACCAAGATGTCATCCGCACGCTGACGGCCCTAAGCGGCGTGGGCGTTTGGACGGCGGAGATGCTGCTGATTTTCTCCCTGGCGCGCCCAAATGTGGTGCCCTATGGGGATTTGGCCGTGCGCCGCGGCATGATGCGCCTGTATGGCCACAGCGACATGCCCCGCAAGCGCTTTGACCGCTACGCAAAGCGTTATGCGCCCTATGGCTCTGTGGCGTCGCTGTATTTATGGGAAATTTATGCTAATCCAATATTTGAGTGAGGTGTGAAATGGAAAAATCAAATATCACAAAGCTGGCAGAAATAATCCGAATCAGCAAAAACACCGTCTTTTTTGGCGGCGCGGGGGTTTCTACCGAAAGCAATATCCCCGATTTTCGCTCCGAGTCGGGGCTGTATAGCGCGCAAGAGGTCTATGGCGCGTCCCCGGAAGAGCTTATCAGCCGCCGCTGCTACAATGCCAACCCACAGCTGTTTTTCCGCTATTACAAAGAGAATTTGATTTACGCAGATGCGCCGCCCAACGCCGCCCACAAGGCCCTGGCGCAAATGGAGGCCGCGGGACGTCTGTCCGCCGTGATAACGCAAAATATTGACGGCCTGCATCAGGCGGCGGGCAGCAAAAATGTAATGGAGCTGCACGGCACAAACAGCCGATGGTACTGCGACGGCTGCCGCAAAGCCTATGACATGCAATATGCCCTGGACGACAGCAATTGTGACGGCTTCATCCCAAAATGCGCGACCTGCGGCGGTATCGTGCGCCCGGATGTGGTGCTTTACGGCGAGTCCCTGGATGGCAGCGTGATTTTGGCCGCAACCCGCGCAATTTCCGCGGCCCAATGCCTTATAATCGGCGGCACATCCCTTGTGGTCTATCCCGCCGCCGGGCTGATACAATATTTTGACGGCGGCAACCTCGTCCTAATTAACAAAAGCGCGACGCCCTATGACGGCCGCGCAAATTTGGTGCTTAATGAGAGCATCGGCGCGGTGCTTTCGGAGGTGCTAAAGCTGCTATGAGAATCATTTTAGCCTCAAGCTCGCCCCGGCGGCGGCAATTGATGGCCCGGGCGGGAATTCCCTGCGAAATCCTCATAAGCGATGTGGACGAAGATGTTGACGGGCCGGCGCATCACCAAGTGGAGCGGCTGGCCCTGCGCAAGGCCCGCGCCGCGCGCCAAAAAACCAGCGGCGCGGCCGTCATCATCGCGGCCGACACGCTGGTTTCTCTGGATGGATGGGTTTTAAGCAAACCCGCGGACAAGGCGGATGCCTTTGCCATGCTAAACGCCCTGCAAGGCCGCAAACATCATGTTTACACCGGCGTGGCAATTATAAAAACCGGCGAAAAGGACGAGATACACAGCTTTGTAGAATCCGCCCATGTGCATTTTCGCCCCCTGACCGCCCATGATATCGAGGGCTATATCGCCACAGGGGAGCCCTTCGACAAGGCCGGCGCATACGGCGCCCAGGGCCGCGGCGCGGTGCTGATAAGCCGCATAGAGGGCGACTTTTTCACGGTGATGGGCTTGCCCGTCTCCCGCCTGTGCGTGAAATTGGCCGAAATGGGCATAAACATCTGGAACATTCCCCGTCTTTAAACTATTTTTAATCCAAGTCAATTTCCACGGCGGCGCGCTCTACATTCAGCAGCGCCTTATACCGCCGCAGATACGCGTTAAAGCCGCGCACATCCGCGGGACACGGCATAATGGTGCTTATGGCGGCGTCCACAAAAACCTTGTTTTGCAGATATTCTTCCAGGGTTTCGCCGGGGGCTTTCGCGGCGGCATAGGCCGCCAGCACGGCAATGCCCCAGGCGCCGCCTTCGCCGGCAGATTCCATCACGGCTACGGGGATGTTTAGCGCGCCCGCCATCAGCTTTTGGCCCACCTTCTCTGTTTTAAAATAGCCGCCGTGACCAAGCAGCTTGTCAAGCTGCACGCCTTCGCCGGAGGCAAGTATGTCCATGCCTATGCGCAGGGTGGCGATTGCGGAAAACAACAGAGAGCGCATATAATTTTCCAGCGTAAATTTGCTTTCGGGCGTGCGCACAAACAGCGGCCTGCCCTTGTGAAAGCCCGTGATATGCTCGCCGGATAAATAATTGACGCTGGTAAGGCCGCCGGCATCGTCTTCGCCGCTAAGGGCCGCCTCATACAGCAGGCGGTAAAGCTCTGACGTATCAGGGCGCGCGCCGCCCAGCTCCATGGCGCGGCCAAAAATGCCAACCCAGGCGTCCAAATCGGACGAGCAATTGTTGCAATGCACCATGGCCACAGGCAAGCCCGCGGGCGTGGTTACAACGTCAATTTCGGGATAAAGGCGGGACAGCCCCCGCTCCAGCACAAGCATGGCAAAAACCGACGTGCCCGCCGAAACATTGCCAGTGCCTGCGGATATGCTGTTTGTGGCCACCATGCCGGTGCCCGCGTCGCCCTCGGGCGGACATAGGGGGATGCCGGCCGCAAGGCCGCCGCTTGGGTCTAAAAGGGCCGCGCCCTCCTCCGTAAGATTGCCCGCAAATTCCCCTGCTTGCAGCACTTTTGGCAATATGTCCAAGATATTTTGCGAAAAGCCAAATTCCCGCGCCATATCATCAAATTGGGCGGCCATTTTGGCGTCATAATCCTTTGTGGCGCTGTCAATCGGAAATACCCCCGACGCATCGCCAACCCCCAGCACCTTTTGGCCCGTCAGCCTGTAATGCACATATCCCGCCAAGGTGGTAAGCAGCGCGATTTCACCCACATGGGCCTCGCCGCCGATTATGGCCCGGTGCAGATGGGCTATGCTCCATCGCTGAGGAATGTTAAAACCAAAGGCATCGCTAAGGCGCGCCGCCGATTCTTCCGTAATGGTATTGCGCCATGTGCGAAATTCCGCCAATTGGTTGCCCCCGCCATCCAGCGGCAAATAGCCGTGCATCATGGCGGAAACGCCCATGCAGCCAATATCGGGAAAGGCCCCTTCATGCTTTGCGGCATAATCCGCCACAAGCTGCGCAAAGCCCTGCCTGATACCGTGCCGAACATCTTCCATGTGATATGTCCACACGCCGTTTTCAAAGCGATTTTCCCAATTATGGCCGCCGGAGGCCAAGGTTGCGCCTCTTTCGTCGGTAAGTACGGCCTTTATGCGGGTAGAGCCAAGCTCTATCCCAAGAAATGATTTTACTTGATTCATTTGATACACCTCCATCTTAAGAACCTGCGGTCAATAAGCTGCGTCTCATTGCACGGGTATAAACACCCGCATTTCGTTTTCCCCGCGGTTTGCCCATAAAAAATACGGAACCAGGGTCAGGGTTACGGGCTGCAAGGTTGGCTTTTGCGTCCTGTAAAGCCCGCCGTCCGCGTGTTGATACTTATAGGCGGATGTCTCCAGCGCCACAGCCTCCGCCAAAAGCCCGTCGGGCGGCTGTATGGGCGTTATCGCGTCGCCCTCTTTAAGCACATAACTGCCAAGCAGCGGCCCATTGTCAACTTCCTCGATGCAATAGACCAACGGCCCGCGCATAATTGCGGCCTTGCCCGCGTTGTTTTGCACCTCTCCCGCGCAATAGACGGCTTTCGGGCGCATATCAAAGCGTATGGCCACATTGTCCCCGCGCCAGTCCCTCTCAATTACGACATAGCCGTCTTTCGTCAATATTTCCGCGGGTTCGCCGTTGATTTCCAGAGAAATTATGGGAGCCGCCTCGGGATTGCGCAGGCACAGCCTAAACCGCCCGCCCCTTACCGCAAGATTGGCCGCGTCCCCAAAGGGATACGAAGTGCCAACCTCTATTTTGCGCCCGCCGTCCGCCGCCTCGCCCTGACAATACAGATTAACATACAGGCTGTCGTCCGTGCGGCCATAGGCATACAGCCCCAGCCCCATCACCGTCCGCGCCAAATTGGACGGGCAGCACGCACAGTCAAACCATTTTTGCCGCACGGGCTTTACATGTTTGTAATTTGGGCTGTGGGGAATCTTGGCGGGGTCAGTCTCTAAGGGATTAACATAGAAAAATTCGGTGCCCGCAAGGGAAATGCCCGCAAGCACTGTGTTGTACAAGGCCCGTTCCATTGTGTCGGCATATTTGCCTTCGCCGCGCAGGGTGTTCATGCGTCTGGAAAACATCATCAAGCCCACCGAGGCGCAGGTTTCGTTGTATGCCACGTCATTGGGCAAATCATATGCCGTTGTAAACCGCTCGCCATAGGACACAGAGCCTATTGCCCCGGTGATATACATTTGCTTTGTCGTCACGTCCTCATACAGGGCATCGCAGGCTTTGGCAAGCTCTGCATCGCCAAGTTCGGCGGCCAGGTCGGCCATCGCGCTGTACATATACACCGCCCGCACCGAATGTCCCACCGCAAAATCCTGCTTTACAGGTTCGATATGAGATTGCGAATATGTCCTGTCCAGCGGCGTAATTTCGGGGAAAATCTCCTTATATTCGGGCTTTTTTTCTTCCGCGTCAAAATAATGCGGGGCCTTGGCCCTCTCTTTGATGAAATATGACGCCAAATCAAGATATCGCCTCTTCCGCGTGACTTCGTAGAGCTTGTACAGGGCCAATTCTATTTCCTGATGGCCGGGATAACCTTTTCGCTTGCCTTCCTCCGGGCCAAACACATTGTCAATATAATCCGCAAAGCTCACAGCAATGTCCAAAAATTGGCTTTTGCCCGTTGCGGCGTGATATGCCGCGGCGGCCTCAATTAAATGCCCCGCGCAATACAGCTCGTGCCCTTGCTGCAAATTTGTCCAGCGCCCGTCAGGCTCTTTAATTGTATAATATGTATTGATATAGCCATCAGAATCCTGGGCCGCGCCAATCAATTCTATGGCTCCATCGGCCAATGCTTCCAAATCGGCGTCGGGATGGGTTTCCAGGCTGTGCGCGACGCTTTCAAGCCACTTGTACAGGTCGCTGTCCTGAAAGCACATGCCATAAAATTCGCCCTGCCTTCTGCCCGCCGCAATCTCAAAATTTTTGATGCAATGACTGCGGGCGGCATCGGGTATGCGGTCGTTAAGCACATCCCATTGATAGGGAATCACCTTTTCGCGTATCATTTCCAGATACTTGCTCCAAAAAGGGCCTTTAACGGTAACATCCCGCAGCTTCAAAGGTTTAATCAGATTTTTTGTCACTAATTTCACCCCTCCTCGTGTCATAATCTAATCGTTTATCTAAGAACCTGCGTTAAATAAGCTGCTACCACCTTTGCGGCCAATTTTCCGCCACCCTCGATTGGCTAAAAATCAGCTTCGCAAATTCGGGCAGCCCATTATTGACCACAGGTTCTAAATTGGGATGGAAAATCACCGCCTTTATGCACTATGCCTCATAAGCTAAACGATTAATCATATATATTATACACAACAAAAAAAAGCATTGTCAATACCTTTTTTAAAATATAAAAAAATTTGAAAGATGCGCCGGCTTTTTATGATAAATTGCAATGGGGGGGATGGCGCCTTGGCGGGGCGGCAGGTTGCCGCCC
>JAITMW010000173.1 GCA_031277155.1 Clostridiales bacterium
CTCTGCGGCTCCGAATGCTGTTCGAGCATAAGCGTCAGCTCCAATCTTTTCGGCATATTCCGCGTTGCCCGTCTGCTCTGTCGCAAAGTACAGAAGCGGCAAATTCATCAGGCAATCGATGATAAAGCGATAATTATCCGCCGCGCCCATCTTGCCCCAGGCCTGAAAAAACCCGCCCTTTTCCTGAAAGCGCGTCAGCATTTGGTCGGCGGCCAAAAGCGCCGCTTCGCGGGAGCGGACATCCCCCGTGATATGCCAGGCCGCCGTGCAGGACGGCGTATACAAAAAGCCCATGTCGTGATGGTCCACTTCGATTTTTGCTTTTATGCGCGCCAGCATACTCTCTGACTGTATCAGCCCCGCATATTTAAAAACGGGGTCGCCGCTGTGCAAATAAGCCAGCCAAATTTGCCCCGGCCAAAATCCTGATGTCCACTGATTGTTGTCAACAGCCGGGTAAATATTATCTACGCCGGAGTGATTCTGACTGCTGTATGTAAACCGGGGCAAAAACCGCCGCACCCTCTCCACAGCCAAATCCAGTTTGAGCTTGGCATCTATTTCATTCAATAAAATCATCCTTTCAATCCTGTTGTGGCAATGCCCTGCACGAAAAATCTTTGCAGCGACAAAAACACTATAAGTATGGGTATCAACGACACCGTCGCAATAGCCATAATCAGCCCGAATTCCGTCGCGTGCTGGCCGATAAACATGCGCATCCCAATTTGTATGGTCCATAGGTTTTGGGTGACCAAATACAGCCGCGGCCCCAAAAAGTCGTTCCATGTGAAGACAAATGTAAAAATTGTAAGCGTGGCCAGCGCGGGCTTTGACAGCGGCAGCATAATTTGCCGCCAAATTTGATATTCGCTCATACCGTCAATTCTGGCGGCCTCGTTAAGCTCATATGGTATGGTGTCATAAAATTGCTTCATCAAGAAGACGCCGAAAGCCGTGAAGGCTTGCAGCACAATGATGGCCATGTGGGTATCCACCAGGCCCATGGTGCGAAACATGATAAATTGCGGCACCATATACACCTGCCAGGGCACGGCTATGGTGCCCACATACAGCAAAAACAGCAGATTGCGGCCCCTAAAGCGCAGCTTTGAAAAGGCATAGGCGGCAAAGCTGGATGTCAGCAGCTGTAAGAAGGTAACAATGACGGTGAGGCGCGCCGTGTTGCCCAAAAATGTCATCAGCGGGATGCGCGTCCATATATTGATATAATTTTCCCACACGGGATTTGCGGGCCACCACTGTATAGGAATTGTAAACACGTCCTGGTCCAGCTTCAGGGAAGATTGGACCATCCAATAAAAGGGCACCATAAGCAGCAGCGCGAAGGATATCAACAGCACATAGACAACGACCTTTCCGGCTGTGCGGCCAAATTTTGCATCTCTCATTATTGCACCTCCCTTTTAATAGTCCCGCTCATGCCGCTTTTGGATAAGAAACTGTATGATTGTGATGGACATCACCAAGGCCAAAAGCACAAGGGCCACGGCAGAGGCATATCCAAAGTCCCAATTGATAAAGGCCAAGCGGAAGATATGCACCACCATCATGGTTGCGCCGCTTCCCGGCGTGTCGGTGTTCGTAATCATAATAACCTGCTCGAAAACTCTGAAAGACATAATTGTTATCATCACGGTGACAAAGAAGGTGACAAAGCGCAGCTGCGGCAGGGTGATGTATATAAAGCGCTTCCAGGCGCCCGCGCCGTCAATGGAGGCGGCCTCGTAAAGCTCTTTGGGGATGCCCTGCAAGCCCGCCAGATAGATTATCATGAAATAGCCCATATTGCGCCAAGCTGTGAAAAATGCAAGATTTGGGATAATCCAGGGGGTGATGGTCCACCTTGGCCCCTCCTCCATACCAAGGGACACGAGAAATTGATTGACAGGGCCCCATGACGGATGAAAAATCAAATTCCAGACGGCGGCCATGGCTATCAAAGAAGCCACATGGGGGAAAAACATGACGCTGCGAAAAATGGCGCGGCCCTTTATTTGGTTGTTAAGCAGCAGGGCCAAACTTAGCGCAAAGACCATAGTCAGCGGCACCGTGATGGCGGTGAAGTGGATTGTGTTGCGCAGCGACGGCCAAAACAGATGGTCGGTGCGCATACGCATGAAGTTGTCCAGGCCAACAAAAATGAAGGAATTGTCCGCCAAATCCCACTGCATAAAACCCAGCGCCAGCGCAAAGCCCATGGGAATCAGGGTAAAGATGCTAAAGCCGATGAGGTTGGGCGCGATAAAGCTGTATGCCACCGCCGTGTTGCGGATGCTGCGGCTGGCGATATTTTGCGCGGCCCCCAGCAGATACATAATGGGAATGGCCAGCAGCAATATCGAAATATATGAAAATCCATCCCCGAAAAACGAGAAGATAAGCAGGGCGACATGAAATATTAAGGCCAAAATACACATCGCGGCCTGAATTTTCGCCATATTTTGCGCCTTAGAGCATATCACGCCAAATATGCCCATTGCGATGTACAAAGCCCCAAAAGCGATGCCGACAAACCCGGCGGAAAGCATGGCCTCGGCCAAAGGCGGGACAAATTCTTCGCCAAAAAGGCCAAGGGATGCGGCCGCGGCCGCAAGCTCCAGCACGCCAAGGACTGCGCACAGCACGCCCGTAATCCGCAAAAGCCACATGCCTTGCGCCTCAAACGGCGTGGAATTGTCTTGTGCGATTGTTGCGGAAGATGTGTTCATTCAACATTCTCCTTTACCGGATTTGCAAAAAAACGGAGAGGAAACGGGGGTTCCGTCCCTCTCCGCAAACGTAGGGATTTTTGTGATTATTGCCCCAAAAGTTCCGCGCCTATGCGCTGGTTCATCATGTCAATGCCTTGCTGTATCGTCATTGTCCTGTCCATAATTTCCGTATGGGCCTCGTTGCGAATCGCGTTGATTTCCGCAGCAAGCTCATGCATTGGCATTTCCAGGAAAATATTGCTGGGTCGCATGGCGCCTCTTGTGGTTTCATCTTGAGGGAAGCCTTCCACTGCCAAAATGGTATCCAGCGCGGCATCCGTCATAAAGGCCGGGAATTGGCCCACAGAGGCCAAAATTTCCGCCCCTTGCTCTCCGGCTACAAAGGCGATGAAAGCCATTGCCTCTTCCGGGTGGTTTGCGGTGCGCGGTATGGCCAGCTGCGTCACCTGCCCCATGGTGTTGCCGTGATATGCGGCGCCCGGCACGGGATATGCCGCCAGGCCCCAGCGGAAGTCTTGCTCCAGCGCGGTGCCGATAAACCATGTGCCCATGTTTACCTGGGCAATTTGCTGTGCCGCCCATGTTGCGGAATGATGTATGCCGCCTGCGGCAAGGTCTGTTCTGCGCGGCACATAATTGCCGTCTTCAAGGGCGAGGACCAGCTCGTAAATCGGGATAAGCCATTCATAATTGCCGTCGGCAATGGTGTGCTGGCCTGTCAAAATGCCAAACAGCGTGGTTGTTGAAGCCCATGTGTGGAAATGATTGCCCCACACAATGTCTGTGCCTTCGCCATGGGTGACGTCCCGGATGATGTCGGCCCAGGCGTCCAGCGTCATATAATTCGTGGGATAATCCACTCCGGCGGCGTCAAACAAATCCTTGTTGTAGAAAACAACCCAAAAGTCGCTTCTAAAAGGCAGGGCAAAGAGGTTGCCGTCAACCATAAATTGCTCCGGTATGCCCATGTAATTTGCCAGGTCAATATCCGTGGCGGCAAGCATATTATTCAGCGGCATCAGCAGGTCGGCGTTGACATGCATGGCATAGCTTGGCACGTCACGGATTTTGATAAGGTCATACTCTGCACCGCCAATAAGCTGGGTTTGTAGGATTGTCTCAAAATCCGCGGCGCCCAGGTCAACCAGCTCGATGGTTACATGTGGGGCAATTTCCGCATAGGCTTGAATAAGCGGCTCGTAATACATTACCATGGCAATGTCCCATACGGCCCATTGCAGCGTAATGCCCTCGGGTTCGTCGTCTGTCACTGGGGGTGCCGGTGCGGGGGTTGGGGTTGCCTCCGCGGCAGGTGCCGGGGTGGCCTCTGGTGCTGCGCCGCCGTTGCAGGCCGCCATTAGGCCAAGCATTATGGCCGTCACAATAAATAAAACAAGTTTCTTCATTTTAATTTACTCCTTTCAAAAAATGTGATATACTTATTATGTATCATAGTTAAATTGTACAGCAAATACACCAAAATAACATGCAATATTTCTTTGACAATATGTATGATTTCTGGGATTATTATGTTTCAGCGGGAGGTATATTGTGCGAAAAATCCATCGCTCTATCAAAATACGCCTGACATTTGTCACTGTCGCCTTTTCTCTTTTTGTCACCGTCACTTTGGTTGTATTTAGCTTGGTGCAATTGCAGCAGGTGGTGCGCACCAATTTGCTGCAATCTGTAGAATTTAATCTGCATCTTGTTGCGGAGCTTATGCAGCGCGACATCGAATATCTGGACAGGCTGCGCGTTTCGGCCATCAATCAGCCCCAAACCGCGCGCTTTTTGCTGGATGAATACGAAAATGCGCGGCATATTCGCGATTTGCACACGCGCCTAAGCGAAGAAATGATGCAAAATCCCGTTGTATATCGCGATTTGCGTCTGCGCCGCCTGGTTGTGACGGACAGCGAGCTTTCGCGGCGGGTACAGGTTGGCTTTTTTACGGACAGGATACCTCTGATGCCGCAAACACTGCATCTTTTGGGCAATTTTTCAGAATCGGCCCCTACGGGTTGGACGGGCATAAAAATAGACCCGCTGGCCACCCATACCGCCGAGCCTGTGCTATACACCATCAGCCCCGTTTTGCACGGCGCAAATGGCGGCATTATAGGATATGTATATCTGGCGGTGTCCACAAATGTGATATCACAGCCCCTTTCGGGCTATCGCTTTTTGGACGAGGGCAATTTGTATCTGCGGGTTGGTGATGTTAATTACCAAATTTTGGATGGCCAATTCATAGAGGTTGCGCTGGATTTTGCCGATGTGCGCGAGGGGGACGATGTGGCCCTTAATGCCGCGACGGAGATTTTTTCGTTTCAAGGCAATCAGGGCGGGCGATATTTGGCGGTTTTAAGCCCCTTGGGCCAAACAGGCATCTATCTGACGCAAACCTTCCCCACCGGGCTGGTGCTTCAAGAGACCTATCTTGTGGTGCGGCTGTTTTTGCTTATTTGCCTCGGCGTTTTCATACTTGGTGTGCTTATAGCGCTGTATCTTTCCCGCATCATCAACCGCCCCGTCAGGCAAATCGGCCGTCAGGTGCAGGCCATTGCCGGCGGCGATTTTTCCCCCAATCCGCATATAGAATGGGACGACGAATTTGGCGAAATTGGGCGCGGCATAAATCAGCTGGCCCGCGATGTTGACGCGCTGATAAAGTCGCGGCTGGAAAGCGAAAAGCGCAAGCGGGATTTGGAATATAAAATGTTACAAAGCCAGATAAATCCCCACTTTTTGTATAATTCTCTGAATTCAATAAAATGGATGGCGACAATTCAAAATGCCACGGGCATTGCGGAAATCACGGTTTCGCTGTCGCGCCTGCTAAAAAGCGTCGCCAAAATTGACAGGGCCGTTGTGCCGCTGGCGCAGGAGCTGGCCCTGCTGGAGGACTATTTCGTCATCTCGCGCTATCGCTATGGCGGCTCCATCACATCAAAAGTTGACGTGCCGCACGGGTTGATGGACTGCGTAATACCCATCTTCACTCTGCAACCCATTGTGGAAAACGCCATTTTTCATGGCATCGAAGCCAATGGCGGCATAGGCACCGTAACAGTCAGCGCCTGTGTGACGGACGACAATGCGCTGGAAATCACGGTGGAAGACAATGGCATCGGCATGGACGATGACACAATACGCAGCGTCTTTGAAACTGATAGCGGCGACAATCGCAGCCTATTCCAAAAAGTCGGCATATATAATGTCCACACACGCATACAATATGAATTTGGCGCGTCATACGGCCTGCGTATCCAAAGCCGCCCGGGCGAATTTACGCGGGTGATTGTGCGTTTGCCCTATCAAGAAGGAGGTGCCGCCCATGTTAAAGCTGTTGATGGCTGATGACGAGCCTCTGGTGTTGGTTGGTCTGCAATCCATGCTAAATTGGGGCGACCACGGCATCGAAATTTGCGGCACTGCCCGCAACGGCGGCCAGGCTATGGAGCTGATTGAAAAATATCGGCCCGACATCGTGATTACGGATATCAGGATGCCCATTGCAAGCGGGCTGGAGCTTATGCTGGACAGCCGCGAAAAATTTGGGCGCATCCCGCTGTTTATCATTTTAACGAGCGTCGAGGAATATCAGCATGTGCGCCAGGCAATGAGCGGCCAGGCGGTGGACTATCTTGTGAAGCTGGAGCTTACGCCCGATATTCTGGCTCAATCCATAACAAAAGCCAAGGACATTTTGCACGGCCTTGGCAGGACGACCCGCGGCGAGGCTTCCGGCCAACACGGTATGCAATCGCTGTATGACAGCTTTTTTACGGGGCTGTTTTCCGGCCAATTTGAAAACGAGGAGCATCTTAGACAGCAGAGCCGGCAATTGGGCATAGATTTTTCCCACGAGGCCTATGTGGTGTGCTATTGCCGATTGGACAGCCCGAGCGCGGACGGCGCCAATACGGAGCATCTGATGAATTTATACGCCAGCACCACCCGCATGACCAAAGAAACCATCGCACAATACATGGCCTGTCACATCACCAGTGTGGATTTGCGGCATTTTGTCGTCACATTTTGCTTAAGCCGACAGCAGGCCGAAAGCCACGAGCCTCTTTTGCGAGACGTGTTGCAGCAGACCATACGCCTGATTAAGAATTATTTCAATGTGGATATGGCCTGCGCCGTGGGCACAAAGGCCGACGCACCGCCTGAAATCAGCAACTCCTACGCTGCGGCCCGCAAGGCTATGACAGACCAAAACAGGCCGCCCGTGCATTTTTATCAAGCGGACCGCAAAAAGAGCCATATCGTGGAGCTTGTCAAGGAATACATAAGGCAAAATTTGGATAAGCAGCTGACCTTGACACAGGCGGCCGATGTTTTTGGCTACAGCCCGAAATATATCAGCCTGTTGTTTGCCAAACACGCCGACCACAGCTTTGTGGAATATATCAACGCCGAAAAAATCGCGCGGGCCAAGGAAATGCTGCTGACGGGCAATGTCAAAATATATGAAATTTCGGACCGCCTGGGCTTTGAAAGCGCGTTTTATTTCAGCAAGGTTTTCAAAAAGCATACGGGATATTCGCCGCGGGATTTTGCGCAGAAAAACCGATAGGGAGAGGCAATGGCGCCCTGCCGTCACGCCTTCGGCGCATTCTCCAAAAGATATTTCTCGGCCTCCACGCTCCAAAATCCGCTATGGCGCGCGCAAATTTCAGCCAGCGCGGCAAACAGAGGGTCGGTTTTGCCTTTTTCGGCAAAATCGGCAATTGCCGTCAGCGGCATCGAGATATGGTTGTATATCAGCTTTTTCGCGCCGGGCAGCTGGGGCAGCTGCTTCACGGTGTCAATCACAGCATCCAGCCCGCCGATATGTGTCAACAGCAGGGCCGGGTTCAGCTTGCCCGCCGCGCACATTTCCAGGGCCTCCAGCATGTCGTCCGTGTTGCCGCCGGATGTGCCCACCACATGGGTGGCGTTGTAATGCACATTGTAAAAATTCAGGCCGGCGGAAAATGCCGTGTCCGACGGCCCCGCGAAGAAATTCAGACAGCCGTCATGGGCCAGCAGGGCGTCGGCTTGCTCTAACAGCGCGGACACAGGCGCAAACACGAAAATGTCGTTATAGCCCGTCCCTCCGGAAATTTCCATCATTTTGGCTGTAGCATCAGACGAAGCGGCATCGACATAGACCAATTGCACGCCATTTTGCGCGGCTTTTGAAACTGACAGTGCCATTGCCGCAAAATCCAGCCTGGCCCTGTCGATATCGGTGACGACCAACAGCCCGGGCCTTGTCTCGCAATTGGTTATGTAGTCAATCAGCGCAAGGCCCATGGGGCCGCAACCCGCCAGCACGGCCATTTTGCCGCCCCTAACAATGCCCATGTCGTGGACATATTCGCCTTGGCGGGTGTGATAGTTTGCGTGGACGGCGCCGATAACGCAGGAGAGCGGCTCTGCCAGAGACCCCGCAAAATAGCCCTCGCCTTCATACGGCAGCACGCAGCCCTGCTCCAGATAGCATTTGGGCACGATGGCATATTGTGAATTGCCGCCCAAAAATCGAAAAGAATATCCCGCGGCGGCATAAGTGCCGCGCATGGCCGGCTGCAACGTAAATTTCTGCCCCACATGATATTTTGCGTCCACATTTGCGCCCACTTCAATAATTTCGCCGCAAAGCTCATGCCCCAAAATGATGGGGTTTTCGGCGATGTCCTTGGGCGCGCGTCTGTGGGCCGCGCCCTGGCTCGTGATTTTGTATGAGGACATACACGCGCTGTCGGAGACAATTTTTACCAGCAATTCGTCCCCGGTGATTGCGGGCAGCTCAAATTCTTCCAGGCGGATGTCATCCGCGCCATATAGCCTTACAGCCTTGGTTTTCATTGCTTCACACTCCTCCCGATTTCCGCGAAATACGCGATTCGCGCATTAAGTGATGGGTATTTGTCAATTATTTCCCGGGAAAACATGCCCCGGCCGCTTTCCGTGGCCGACCTCTCGTGGCCCACCAGGGCCCATGCCGCCGTGATAAGATGCTTGTACTCATCGCGCCTCAGGGCCTCGCACACAAAGGGCTGAAACGGCGTGTTAATGTCTTCGCCGCATATCTCAAACAGGCCGTGACGCTCGCAAAGCCGCATCACACGGGCAAGCTGGGCATGGGTATTGCGCGTGGGCATATATGTAATCGCCTTAAACCCCGTATTTTTAAGGAATTCCGCCAGTTCGTCCAGATAGCTGTCTTCATATTTCTGCGTGCGCTTGTCCCCCGTTACAGAATCGCCCACATCGCCCAAATACGCGTATGCAGGGATTGCGCCAAGGGCATCGCCCATCGCCACAAAATCACTTACATGCGGCAGTTCCGCGCTCGCCTCAATATAGAAATCCTTCACCAGATGCCCTTTCAATACACCCAGCAAATAATATTGATACCATTTGCTTTCGGGATTGTTTAATTTTTCCAGATTATTCCCTGTGGCCTCTATGCCGAAAGTCTCGCGCAGAAATGCCGCAACAGCAGGCCCCGCGCCGACTTTCTCAATAATTTTGCCCGCCAGCGCGAATAATATATGGCGCTCGGTAATGCTGCCGCCATCATCATGGCGCGATAGCGGCACGATATCGGCGTCAAAGTCAATCGCAAGACCGGCGCCCCTCACCAGGCCACCCAGCTTTTCAACCATACGGCGGTTGCGCACATTTCTGGCGGCGCGATATGGCGCGAGAAAAGTTTCGGCCTCGTCAATTTTATTATGCGGCACCCCGTGCATGGACAGGTAAGCAATGGAAATCTGGTCGGGATTGTTAATATACCGCCCTTCAAAGGGCGTTCCCGCAAAATTTGCGCGGCACTCAAAGCCCACGGTGGTGGCAATACCAATGGCGCGCCCCGCCGCGATAAATTCGCGCAGACCGCCCACGCTGTCGTGGTCCATGATGCCCACTGTGGCCAGCCCGCTGTTTTTGGCCATTTGCACGGCCTCGGTTGGTGTATAGGGCGAAAACGAAAATGTGGTGTGGATGTGGTTGTTTACATTATCTGTCATTTCAGCATCACCTGCCCTCCGGTGACAGGCAGCGCCTGCCCCGTTTCGTATTGCTGCTCCACAATATAGAAAATCGCCCGCGCCACGTCGGCAATTTCGCAGCCGCGCTTCATGGGCACCCTTTCCTCGTAATATTTGCGCACATCGGCGATGGATTTTGCCCCCGCCACCTTGCCCGTATCCAGATATTGCCTAAACAGCCCCTTTTCAGGGTCGGCCCACAGCGGCCCGTCCAGAAAATTGCCGGGGCAAACGGCGTTTACCTTGATGCCATGCTCAATAAGCTCCATTGCGAAGGACTGGGTAAGGCCGATGCCGCCGAATTTGCTGCCCGCATAGGCAAAATTTTTGTTGCTGCCCTCCAGGCCCGATTTTGAGTTAATCTCAATGATGTCGGTCAAATATCCGGACGCGTGGCGGTTTTGCGCGGCCATGGCCCGGGCGGCGTGCTTTGTACACAGAAAGTATCCGGTATAGTTGACATGTGTGACAAAATCAAAATCATCTTTTGTCAGCTCGAACACGCTTCCCGCCGTAAGCACCCCCGCGTTGGACACCAGCAAGTCCAGGCCGCCAAAGGCTTTCAGGGTATCCAGCACCATTTGCTCAACAGAATCTTCATCGGTTACATCTACATGGGCGCCAATTGCGCAATACTCTGTGTTAATATGATTCAGCTCGGCGGCGCAAGCCTCCGCCCCCTCGGCGTTGATATCCGCAACCACCACATAGGCCCCTTGGTTGGCCAGCTCCCGGGCAATGCCCTTGCCAAAGCCTTGCGCGCTTCCGGTCACAATGGCGATTTTTCCCTCCAGGCGCCTGGCCGCACCGGCCGAAAAGGCCGCCGCGCTGCGGTATTGCTCAATTTCCCAATTCAGGATGAAATCCGTAAAATCGTCAGGCAAAGGCAGGATGCCGCCGAAACTTTCCGCGTAAACCGCGATTTTTATCGCGTCCAAAAACAGCAGCTTGGCTGTTTCGGCCTCCTTCTTGCTTGCCCCAAGGGCCGCAAAGCCCAGGCCCTGTATCGCCACGATTTTGGGGGCAAAGCCCTTTTTTGCGCGATATTGGGCAAAGGCCCCGGCGATGTCGGCGTCGGGCTTGATAAACAGCGGCTCGTCCTTGCAATACACAATATGGTCGGGGGTGAAGGGCTTGATGAGGGCGGCAAACCGCGCATTGTCCGCCACAAAGCGCATAGCTGTGCGGTTTGTGCAAAAGACCGCCGCCGACTTGCCCTCGTTAGAATACAGCATCCGCAACGCCGGAAGAATCTCCCATAATTTGGAATCATCCACATCTACAGGGGCAAAATCCGGCCTGTTTTTCACATGGGCATCAAGCCTCGCCATCACATCGCCTATAATACCGTCAATTTCCTCGACTGTATCAGCCGCCGCAAAGATGCCGTGGTTCTGCATAATGGCAATTTTTGGATATTCGCCCGTTTTCGCCAGCCGCTCTGCAAAAATATCCTTACAAACCGCAGACAGTATATATCCGGGTTTTACAAGGCCAATCCACACAGCGGCCTCTCCGAAAAGTTCGGCACAAACGCGGCGGCCATCAGCACCGCATGTCAGGCCGTTTACCAGGGTTGGATGCACATGCAGCACATATTTATACGGAAACAGCCCGTGCAAAATCGCTTCCACGCTGGGCCGCTTTGCTTCCTCGCCGGGAAGCCGCGCGGCAAACATATCAGCCAGGGCAGCGGCCTCTCGGGCATCGTCCTGGGCGGGATACTGTTTGTCAAGCATGGCCGTCAGCTTGGCCATGTCCATGCGCACAAATTGCTCCGGCCGGATGTCGGACAGGCGCGTGCCGGAGCTTTTCACATACATCACGCCGCCGTCCTTAAACGAGGTGTTGCCGCCGCCCGCCAGGACATATGCCTCGTCCGCTCCATATTTATTTGACATTTCTGTTAAAATCTGCAAGCTCATTGGCATCCCCCTGTTCACACAAAATTTCTATAAAAATTTCCTTTGGCAAATTATAAAAATATTCGCCAAGGTCAATGTGGGCAATGGCCGCCGCGATGGCCTCGGGCCGCAATTGGCAGCCATGCAGCAGGCTTGCCAGCTGTGATACGGGCCTGTCTCCGAAATAATCGCCGTAACATTCAATTCCTGTGATTTTGCCCTGATTGATATCCAAATAAAATTCCAGCGTGCCGCAATTTTCCACGCGCCGCTTTTTTTGGGCGGCATAACGGGGCGATGCGCCAAAATTCCATTGCCATGTAGAGTATAGCTCGTCATGCAATTGTGTAATCGCCGCTGTATCAGCGTCATCGGGCATGTAAATTTCAAAATCCCGCGGCAATACATTTTTTGCCAGCGCGCTTTTAAAGTCCGCCAGCGTAATGCCGCCCTCAAGATGCTCACTGATATTGGTTACGCGGCTTCGCACCGAGGCCACGCCCTTGCTTTGCAGCTTGGCGGCAGGGGGCGAAAGGGCGGCTTGCAGGGTTTCCAGGTCAGAATCAAACATAATGGTGCCATGATGCATCACGCGGCCGCTTTTGCGATACTGCGCGTTGCCGGAAAACTTTTTGCCCTTTATGGTTATGTCGTTTCTGCCGCGAATTTCCGCCGTCACGCCAAATTGCGCCAGCGTCTGCATCACAGGCCGGCAAAAAAACTGAAAGTTAATGTCATCACCATCGGGCACAATGAATGTGAAATTCAGATTGCCCATGTCGTGATACACAGCACCGCCGCCGGAAAGCCGCCGCGCCACTTTTATGCCCTTTTGCTCAACAAACTGGCGGTTTATTTCGGCCTCGGTATTTTGATTTTTGCCGATGATTATGGCATTGTCGTTTTGCCACAGCATAAAGACATGCCGCGCGTAAGCGGTATCAAACAGATGCTGCTCCAACGCGAGATTAAAATGGGGATTTGTGGATTGCGGCTCGTAATACAACATATCCGTCACACACCTTTTTTCGCCCGGCGCATTTGCTCTACGGTTGTGAAACTTTCCGTTGCAATATGGCCGTTCAGCGGCACAATATTTTCATTTATTGCATCCAAAATCCAGCTTGCCTGGGGGAAGAAAAATTCGTCGAACTCAAATGGCGGCGTTATCCAATTTCTGGCCCCTACGACGACAGGCGGCGCGTCCAGCGCGTCAAAGCAAAGCTCCGTGATATTGCGGGCCATGTCGTTAAGGAAGGAACCGCGCGCGCAAGCATCAGAGGCCAGCACCACCCGCCCCGTTTTGTTCACAGATTTCACAATTTCGGTATAATCCAGGGGCACAAGGCTGTAAACGCTGATTACCTCGGCCTCCAGGCCATGCTTGGCCTTTAGGGCCTCCGCTGCTTCCACGGCCTTATACACTGTGGCGCCAATGGCCAAAATCGTGATATCCTTGCCCTTGCGAACGATGTTCGCGCCGCCAATCTCAAGCTCATAATTTTCCTTTGGCACGCCCGCTTGATAAAACTGCTCCCCCATGTCATACAGCCGCTGGCTCTCAAAGAAAACTACCGGGTCGGTGCCGTTTAAGGCCGCCGTCATCAGGCCTTTGGCCTCGTAAGGCGTGGCGGGAAAGCAAACCTTAAGGCCCGGAATATGCGCCACAAGGGCCGTCCAATCCTGGGAATGCTGCGCGCCGTATTTTGAACCGACCGACACGCGCAAAACCACCGGCATTTTCAATATCCCGGCGCTCATGGCCTGCCATTTTGACAGCTGATTAAAAACCTCGTCCCCGGCACGACCGATAAAGTCGCAATACATCAGCTCCGCCACCACGCGGCCCCCGCACAGGCCATACCCCACGGCACTGCCCACAATGGCGGCCTCGGAAATGGGCGCGTTAAACAGGCGCGAATGGGGCAAAACCTCCGCCAACCCGCGATAGACGGCAAAGGCGCCGCCCCAATCGCGCACATCCTCGCCATATAAAATCAGGGACGAATCCTGATACACCTTGTCCAAAATCGGCTCGAAAATGGCATCGCGATAATTATAGCTTTTCATTTTGCTGACCGCCTTGCCGTCCTTGTAGGCAAAACGCTCTTTGCCCGCAATTTGCGCAACGCGGGAACATTCATCCCTGGGCATCAGCACCACAGGCTCCCCATCACCCATTACAGGCATCTTCATGTCCGAAAACATGATGCGCTCTACCACGGCCCTGTCGCCCGCGAAGTCAGCGTATGGCGATATTTTCTCGTCTGCGGCCCACGCGCAAATTTTCGTCATGCGCTCGCGGGTTTCATTCCATATATTGTCAAAGGCGCTGTCCACCGCAACCTCGGCTTCTACCAGCTCCCTGCGAAACACGGCGCAGGGGTCAACCGCCGCCCAGGCTTCCATTTCTTCTTTGGAGCGATAGGCATTTTGGTCCGAGGTGGAATGACCGGACAGGCGATATGTCACCACATCCAGCAGCACGGGGCCGTCGCCCCTGTTAATAATCTCCATTTTGCGCCTGTAGGCATCAATCACAGCCAAGGGATTGTGCCCCCAAACGCGCTCCGCGTGCATTTGGCTTGGCGCAATGCCCGCGCCGATGCGGGCCAGCATGTCAAATCCCATGGTTTCGCCGCGGGTTTGGCCGCCCATGCCATAGCCATTGTTGAAAATATTGAAAATGATGGGCAGGCCGCCGGGCATATCATCCCACAGCGTGTTAAACTGGTCCATGGCCGCAAAATTAAGGGCCTCCCATACGGGGCCGCAGCCCAGCGAACCGTCGCCGATATTGCAAATTACGATGCCGGACTTGTCATTGCACTTTTTGTAAAGGGCGCCGCCGATGGAAATGGGGCCGCTGCCGCCCACAATGGCATTGTTGGGATAGACGCCAAAGGGCAGGAAAAACGCGTGCATAGAGCCGCCCATGCCCATATGAAAGCCGTTTTCGCGGGCGAAAATCTCTGTTAATGTGCCGTACAGCACGAAATGTATGGCCAAATCCTTGACAGACGGGGCTTTATAGACTTTCTCCAGCGTCTTTAAGATGCGGCCCCCAAGGAAATTCTCCATGATATGCATCAGCGTGGCGTCGTCCAGCTTTTGGATGCAGGACAGCGACTTTGCCAAAATTTCGCTGTGGCTGCGATGGCTGCCGAAGATGATATCGTCGCGGTCAAGCAGATATGCCTGTCCAACCGCCGCGGCCTCTTGCCCCAGCGAAAGATGCGCCGGGCCGGGATATGATGTTTTTATGCCGCGGTATTCTTCCTGGGTCTTGATTTGATTCAGCATGTCCTCAAATTCGCGCAGGATTGTGATGTCGCGGTAAATGCGCATAAGGTCGTCATCGGCATAATCCGCGCGGGCCTGGGCCACCGTCTTGTCATATGCGTTGACGGGAATGTCCGTAAAGGTTATCGCGCCGCGGGCGCTAAGGTCGGCGGGGCTTATGTTTATGGATTTTGGCATGGGGTCTCCTTTCTTATATGCGGGTGACGGGGTGTCATTTGTGATGTGTGGCTGAAGAAAATGCTTAATAGCTACGAAAATCACTTAGGGATATGATAATACGGCATCCTCAAGGTTTCTATAAAGCCAAGTTTTTTTGCTAAATTGACAGAACCAAAATTTTCAAGTCGGCAAGACCAAACAGGCTCTAATGTTCTGTCCATACAATATTCAATCAACTTCGCACATGCCAAATACGCAAGCCCTTTTCCTTGATAACTCGGAAGCGTTTCTATTCCAATTTCAAGTTTATCATCGTGCCTAGCTGATGTGAATGCAGTTGACACAGGTTTGCCGTCAACCATAACTGTAAACGCTTTTGCCAAGTTAGTAAATTGTTCAGCGGTTTTCCAATAGTCTTTCGGAACAACGCTTCCGCTAATATCAAACAGCATATCTGTAGGCGTAGAAATCACATCATATTGGAATTTATCTGCTTGATTGTATTTTTCATAAAATTTATCTTTATCAAATTTGAAATTCAGTCTACTATATGGGGCTGCCACTCCTTCATCAACAAGACTATTCATAACAAAATCCCAATCGCGTGGAAACGCTTGAAGCCATTCGTCCTTATTTCTTGTGTATGCTTTGCCTTTAAAGTAACCAAAAAGACCAGCATTAAATTCCTCGTTGCCACTATATCCGCACAAATAAGTCATGCCATATGAATGAACGATATAATAAGATTGAGGATATTCGCAAGAATCAACAAAAATCCTGCCGTCAGAATGACCTATAATGACCGAACGAGCCATCAATATGTTGAAAGGGATTTTCATTATGGGTTCAAGTAGCATTTCATATTTATCTCTACTTAAGTCAAACATTCTATCACCGCTTGATATAAATTTTCTACGTAACTATCTCCATGAATTTACAGCACGCAAAGGCTGCCGCCACTACGAAAACAGCGTTTCGCGGATAATTTCGCATACCGTGGGATGCGGGAAAACCAATTCCTGTAAATGGCTGACGGGCCAGCGGGATTCTATCATCATGGCCGCGCCGTAAATAATTTCCGAGGCGTAGGAGCCTATCAAATGCACGCCAATCAAACGATTGGTGCCATTTTCAATCAGAAGCTTGCAAAGACCGTCACCACCGTCATTTTCCGCGACAAAGCGGCCGCTATAGCGCATGGACAGCCTTTTGACGGCAAAATCCAGGCCCTTATCCCGGGCGGATTCCTCGGTTTCGCCCACGGCGGCCACCTCGGGTGCTGTGTAAATAACCGCCGGGATGGCGTCATAGCGCATATTGTCGCTTTTTCCCATGATATGGTTGATTGCGACCTCGGCCTCGCGATATGCGGTGTGCGCCAGCATGGATTTGCCGTTGACATCGCCGATGGCGTAGGCTCCGGAAATATTTGTACGCAAATGCTTGTCCGTGACGATTGCGCCATGCTCCGTATGTATGCCTATGGTCTCCAGACCAAGGCCCGAAATGCGCGGGGCGCGGCCAATTGCGGCCAGCACGGCCTCGGTTTCAGTAAATGTGGCAACGCCGTCCTTTTCATATGTCAGCGACTTTTCCGAAACGCCTGTCACGCGGCATCCCGTATGAAATTCTATGCCCTTTTTTTGCAGCTGCTTCATTAGCATCTCGGCAATTTCATTGTCGATATATCCGCCAATTTTTTCCATCATTTCAATTACGATTATCTGCGCGCCCGCCGCCGCAAAATATGCCGCCATTTCCAGCCCCACGACACCGCCGCCGATAACGGCCAATTTGCCGGGCACAGCGCGCAAATCCAGAATTTCGCGGCTGGTAAGCACATGGCCCGACGCCAGGCACTCTCTCATGCCCGTAATTTGCGGCACAATGGGCGCGGAACCTGTGGCAATTAGCAAATGACGGCCATGATATGCCCTGCCCTTCGCGCTGACGGCAAATTCGCCGCCACGGCGCCCCGTGATTATGGCGGCGGCCCTAACCACCTCAATTTTATGGGCGCGCATCTTGGCTTCCACGCCTGACACAAGGGTTTTGACCACCTTATCTTTGCGGTCCATAACGGCATTGTGGTCAAGCTCCACATCTTTGGAATATACACCATATGCCGCGCCGTTTCGGGCATTATCATACATTTTCGCGGAATAAAGCAGGGTTTTTGTGGGTATGCAGCCCTCGTTGAGGCATACGCCGCCCAGCGCGCGCGCTTCAAACAGCGTGACGGAAAGTCCGGCCGCCGCGGCGCGCTCTGCCGCCAGATATCCGGCGGGACCGCCGCCTATAATCATCACATCTTTGCAAATATTTTCCATAAGCTCACCTCGCTTAAGTTGCCGTCAGCAAGTCCAGATTTTCAATATTGGTCGTAAGGTCCCGGGCAAAGCGCGACGCGTCCGCGCCGTCAATGGCCCTGTGGTCATATGTCAACGACAGTCCCATGCTTTGGTATGCCGTCAAAGAGCCCCCGTCAGCGCCGCGCACCTTTGTGATTATGCCGCACACGCCCAAAATGGCCACCTGCGGCGGATTTATCACCGGCGTAAACATCTCCACACCCAGCGCGCCCAAATTGGACACTGTGAATGTGGCGCCCGTCAGCAAATCCGGGCTGATATTGCCGGATTTCGCCCGGGCCGCAAGCTCTTTTGCCGTTATTGAAAGTTCGCGCAGGCTCATGCAGTCGGCATCAAAAATTGTAGGCACCATCAGGCCCCGAGGCGTGTCCACCGCCATACCCAGATGCACGCCGCCAAATTTGCGCAGGGTGTCGCCGTCAATCAAATGGGCGTTAAGGCAGGGATGCTCGCGCAGGGTGCGCACCGCGGCGTATAGCACCATATCGCCTATGGTAACGCCGTCAAGACCAAGCCGACCGCCGTCCTGTTTCAGGCGTCGCCGCAGATTGAGAATCACAGTGGCGTCGCAAGAATGATGATGGGTCAGCTGGGCAATTTCCGTCAGGGATTTTGTCATGGATTTTGCAATGGCCCTGCGTATAGGCGGCATTTTCTCGTCAATATATTCCGCCGCCTCGGCGGCTTTGGCGGCAACAGCCGCCTCCCGTTTGGCGCCGCCAATATAGCCGTCATGCCCGCGGCCGCCAATGCCTTCTCCTGTGGCGGCATTTTCCACTGCCGCCAGCACATCACGCTCTATA
>JAITMW010000026.1 GCA_031277155.1 Clostridiales bacterium
CAGCGTAATCGCAAAGCCAATGACGACAAAAGCCAGCTGCACCAGACGTTTTATCGGCGGCTTCTTCGGCGAATCATCACCTTTGGCCGCCCTTATTTCCATGAAGATGCGATACGCCAAAAAGCCGGCCAAAAACAGCGCCGACAAGCGCGAGGCATATACGCCGTTTAGGCGGCTTTGATATGTGAAGAACAAAAACGGCTGGACAGTCCATGTGAGGATATAGCCCACAAGCAAGACCCCCGTGGGCGCAATCACCTTAAACAGCCCTTTTGGGCCAAACATATTAAGCCGCTGCTTTTTTATCAGCCTGTAGCATATCAGCAGCACCGTAACGGCCACCATGAAAAAGAAGCCGATGTTGAGGATGTTAAACATGGAAATATTATCCAGCGCCTGACGCATATAATTGGGCGACGCGTTCAGGTCTATTGCGTTGATAACGCCAACGCCGCCGGGCGTCATCAGGCGCTCGTTGTTAATTACTATTAAGCCGCCAAGCACGAAGAGGAAGAAGAATTGATAAAAACCCTCGGCAAAATGCCGGGCGACCAGACCGCCTATCATCTCAGAGCCTTTCATTTTGTTAAACAGTTTGCCTATAAGAAAGCCCAGCACAATGGCAATTGGCGTGGCCAAAAGGGCCACGGAAAAAACGCCGCCAACACCGGAACCGCCCCAAAGCACCACAAGAAACATGGCAATTTGGGCCGCCATGGCGCCGATTACTATGCCGAAATTCAGGCCCAAACCCGCCACAACGGGAATTATCAGAGAAAGTACCATAAAGGTGTTGCGCCCAAAGCGGGTAAACAATTCGCTAAAAAACACGACTGTGGTCATGCCTGAAGCCCAGAAGGCAAGCGCGGTAATAACCAAAAACAGCAAAACAACCTTGTTTTCAAACAAAAAATCGCGTAATTTATCAGTAGAGGCCGGTTTTGACATCACCTATCTACCCCCTTTCACTTTTGTAAGGGCATACAGAATGATGCCGTTTGTAATTATCAGGCGCAGCATTTCCGGCACCCCCGCCACATCAGGCAGCATCACATTTGCCAGAGGCAAGGATATTACAAGTATGCCTTGGAACAAGAAGGTGCCCAACAATACGTCAAAAACCCTTGCCCTTCTTATGGTGGCGCCGCCAATAAGCACCGCGGCCACAACAAGGAAGCCATGCATCATGGGCGCGCCATACATCTGCAAAAAGCCGAAGCTTTGCGCGTATACGACGATGCCCACAGCGCCCAGGCATGTGGAGATTGTCGTGCCCAAAATGCGCATTTTGTCAACATTGATGCCGGAGGCGCGGGCATAGCTTGGGTTGGAGCCTGCGGCGCTCATAACCATGCCCAGGCGGCTTCTTGTGAAAAGCCACATCAAGAAGCACGCGAAGAAAAACACAAGCAAAAGCCCGGGTCGCACCGTCATGGTCCCAAATTCAAATATGGGCAGCCGGAATTGCCAAAATTGGTCGAAGGCCCCGGCAAAGTCGGCATTAAGGTTAATCATCTGTCGCAAGCCGCGGCCCGTGGCCGGAAGTATGAGGATGCTGGCGGTAACGGGAAACAGCGCCCACAGTATATTGAACAAGCTGACCGTTCCAAAGCCGACATACACGGTAATGGCCATTTCGCTGCCTTTTACGCGGTTAAGCAGCATACCGTAAAGTATGCCCATGGGAATGGCGGCGGCAACGCCGATGACGATGGCCACCATGGCCTGCACAAACGCGCGCATACCGTCGTCCGCCACAAAGGCAAAGACGCCTGCGTGGTTCATGTCAATGGACAAAACCGCGCCAACCATCCCCGCGACAATACCAATGGGTATACCAAAGTTGGGGCCGATGCCGCTTTGTATGGCCGGCACCATGGCCAGCACCAATATGCCGAACATGCCCCAGCGACGCAGCACATCACCGGCAAAAGACGGAAGGTTCATGCCGAAAACGCCTGCCAAAACAAACAGCAGAATGAATGTTACAAGGATAATTATGCGCGGCAGGCCAAAATCCGCCAGAAATTTCTTCATGGCCCTTTGAAAGGCCGATGGCTCGTTTTTAGCTGTCATTTGACTCATTCAAATCCACCTCCGTCCCCGGTAGTTCCGCCCATCATTCCGTAATTCGGAGCGTTGTCGCCGCCCTCGCCAAGGCTGCTGTCAGTTTCTTTGCTGACGGCGCTCATCGCCAGGCCATAATCAGCATCAGGGGCATTTGGCGGCAAAATATCAACAATTTTGCCGTCTGTCACAATGGCGATGCGGTCGCACAGGCTGCGCAATTCTCCCAATTCGCTGCTTATCATGATGATTGTAAGGCCCTCTTCACGGCGCAGCTTTGAAAGATAGTTCATAATAAGCTCTTTTGCGCCTATGTCAATGCCGCGGGTGGGCTCCGAAACAATAAGAAGCCGCGGCTTTAATGTCAGGGCCGATGCCAGACAGACCTTTTGCTGGTTGCCGCCGGACAATGTGCCCACCTTTTGACGCCAGCTGCGGCATCGTATATCCAAAATTTTTATCATTTCCTCGGCATGTCTTTGCATTTTGCGGCTGTTAAGCAGCTTTATGGGGCCAAAGCTGCTTAAAAATTCGCGCCTTGTGGTCATCACGCGAAAGGCGATGTTGTACGCAATGCTTTCATCCAGCAAAAGCCCGACGCCGCGCCTGTCCTCGGACACAAAGGCCAAATTGTTGGACAATGCCTCGCCCAGACGCGAAAGATTGAGGGGCTGGCCAAACACCGTGACATCGCCTTCGGCGGGAAACAGGCCGGAAATGCCGTTGGCAATGCCAACCTTGCCCTGCCCCGCCATGCCGCCAATGCCAAAAATTTCGCCCTCTCTCACTTCAAAATTCACGCCGTGCACCCTTTCGCCCGGCATCTCCACATGCAAATCGCGCACACTGATGGCTATGGGCGCATCGCTGTTTTCCATGTCTTGCCCGGCGGCAAGATTTTCAACAATACGTCCCACCATCATCTCCGCAATTTCCGTCAGGCTTGTTTCGGCGATTGGTTTTGTGGCCACCAACTCGCCATCGCGAAGCACCGTCATATTATCCGCCGCCACCATAATCTCAGGCAGGCGATGGGTGATAAATATGATGGCAATGCCCTTTTGCGCAATTGTTTTCATAACATCCAAAAGCTGGGAGGCCTCGCTTTCTGTAAGCACCGCCGTGGGCTCGTCAAACACCAGAAGCCTTATGCCCAATTTGTCAATTTCCCGGGCAATTTCCACAAATTGCATATAGCCCACGGGCAGCCCCGCAACCTTCACATGCTCTTCAATGCCCATACCAATAGAATCCAGAGACCTTCTGGCGTCCGAATTCATCTTGTCCCGGTCCAGCTTCTCCAGACTTTTACCGAAGATGCGGCTGGCAAATGTGGGTGTTGTGTCCTCGCGCCCCAGCTTTATATTTTCTGTGATTGTAAAGCCCGGTATCAGCATAAATTCCTGATGCACCATGCCAATACCGGCGGCCAGGGCATCCGTGGGCGCCACAAACTTCACTTCCTTGCCGGAAATCTTCACTGTGCCGTCAAAGCCGCCCGTTTCGTGGATAACGCCCATGCCGAAGAGAATATTCATTAATGTGGATTTTCCCGCGCCGTTTTCGCCTAGCAGCGCGTGAATTTCTCCGGGCTTCACCGCAAGGGATACATTGTTAAGCACCACATTTTCGCCGTAGGCTTTGCGTATGCCTTCCAGTTCCAATACATATTCTTCTTGCAAACCAAAACCCCCTCCTTTATCAGATTTTGTGAAAAGCCGCCCAACCTCTAAAGGTTTTAAAGGCTGGGCGGCTTATATTATGGTTTATTCACACCATATTGTATTGCTGATTTTTAGAAATCAATGAAATCTGAAAGTACTCTGTAGGAATTTTCGATGTAGGTGCCATCGCCAACGGGCCAGTTGCTAAGCTCTACAGCTCCGCCGTAGTTGGCAGCCACTTCGTTGATAACGCGCTCAAGCACGGCGCGGTCATGGCGTCCGTCTGTTCTGCCTTCCAAAAACTCGATGGAATACAGAACGCCAACTTCAACCAGCAGCATGTTGATAGGTATTGGCCATGTGGAGAAGCGGCCTGTTCCGCCGGCTTCTGCAATAGCGATTGTAAGCTGCTCTATCAAGAAGTCTACATCACCCTCGCGGCCTTCCATGGAGATGTTGAAAGCGGATGGCAGCGCGTGGAACGGGCTTGGGCAGCACTGCAGCGGATAGAAGCCGCCATAGGCCGCAATTTGCGTAATCAGAGGCTCTTGCATACCGCAGTTGGTAGAGAAGAAGGCGGTGTTAGGCCCATGCTCCTCAATCCAGCGGGGCAGATTTTCCAAAATGAACATTTGTGCTTGTGGCACACCTTCTGTACTTGGGTCGGGAGCTGTAAGCTCAACCCACTGGATGCCGTATTCCTCGGCAGTTTCCATCAAAAGCGCACGACGGGCGGCGATATTTACCATACCCAAGTGGCGCGGGAAGGAAATATGCGCAAAGGTGTCAGCACCCATAGCCACGGCCTGCTCCATGATAACTCTGCCCATGGAAAGGTCGTCGGAAATCATGGCGATGTCCGCGTGAGCGGCGATTTCCTCGGGTGGCTCGTGCGTTACGCCTGCGAAGAAGAAGATTTCTTCGCCAAACAGCTCGCGAGTTTGCTGGATGGCTGCGATAGCGCCGGGAACGGCCTGTACGAACACGATGGCCTGGGCGCCGGCATCGGCCAAGGTCAGAACATTAGCAATTGTCACTTCCATTTCCGCAGCAAAGTTGTCAGGATATGTAGCCCTGACGATGCGGTCGGAACCAAAGCGCTCTTCCATTCTCATGGATGCCAGATACTCTTCTTCGCCTTGAGTAACGGTACCGGTGATGATGCCGATTACCCAATCGCCAACTTCAACAAGTTCTGTGCCGTCGGGCAGCTCGGGTTCCGGTGTTGCCTCTGGTGCTGGTGCGGGCGTTGCCGCCGGGGCCGGTGTTGCCGCCGGTGCTTCAGGTGTTGCCGCGCATGCGGCCAATACAAAAGCAAACACCAACAACATGGCAAAACCAATTAATTTTTTTAACACGATAAATTACCTCCTTTTGGGTTAAATGCTTGATGACAGTTGTAGTTACAACCTTACGTAGTGAAACTGCTTAAACTTAACTGTACCACACTCAAGGCAAATTGTCAAGCAAACTTTTGACAAAATTACAAATTTGTTGATGATGACCACAGCTTGCCTTGCCCATATCAGACAAAGACAAAAATCTGCACTATGGCAAAGCCTATGAAGAAAATCAGGAGGCTGTAAGCCAACGAGCCAAAAATGATTCTTAAAAAGTCTCCGCTAAAGCGCATGTTCAACAAATTGGCGATTTTTGCCACATTTCCTATGGGTTCGCCGCTTGTGGCCGAGGCATATTTCCTTTTTACATTGTCAACCACAGGCTCGCGGGTCTCACTGCTCTTTTGCATAAGGCTTCCAAGGGGGATGAAGCTTGCTTGCTCTTTATCTTGCGCATTTTCACTTATCCAAAATTGGCGAAAGGCCGTATAGCCCACAAAGAGGCGGGAGGCCAGGGCAGGCAGGGCAGAGCTTACAATGCGGGCAAACAGCGCGCCCAAAAACGGCAGAATTTGCAAAAGCAGGGGCCTGTAAACCTTCATTTCTATGTCCAGCCCCTTTGGCCACACATCTATATAGATTGTGGCGCCGTTTTTGTCCCTGGACATCAGGCAAATGCGGACAATCAATATATAGATAATTGCGCCTATCAGCAGCGAAACCGCGGCACCCCGCAAGGGCAGCAGGGCAAAGAAGTCCAGATGATATGGGGGATAATACCGGCCCATGAAGTTTTGCCCAAATGTGGATATGGGCGTCATTGCGCCATGGGGCAAAAAGCCGAGGACGGGCATTATCACGGCGCAAAGGGCCATAACTGCGGCGGAAAACCTGCCGAGGTACTTTTTGTTCATTTTGCTGAGGCTATTTTGCGCATAACGGTTTTTTTCTATGCAAATGCAGATAAAAAGCTTAATCATATATGCGGTGGTCAGGCCGCCCGTAAGGGTAAAGATGCCCTCTGCCAGCTGAAAATACGCTGACATGGCCGTATTGTCATCAAAGGCCCAGATATGGTATAACAGGCTGTCATGCAGCAGGGTTTTGCTGATATAGCCGTTCCACAGCGGCAGGCCGATTATGGCCAAAACCCCCATAAGAAAGCAAAAGGTAAACAGGGGCTTGCCGCGGCCAAAACCGCGTATTTTGTTGAGGTCAAGCTCGTGAACATTCATCATGACCACGCCCGCCAGCATAAACAGCAGCAGTTTTATCATTGAATGATTGACCATATGCAATATTGTGCCGTGTATCGCCAGGCTGTCGTAATATGTGCTGATTATGCCCGTCATGCCGATGCCCAGGATGATGAAGCCGATTTGTGACACGGAAGAATAGGCCAATGTGCGCTTTAGGTCGGTGGAAAATAATGCCAGCATCGCCCCCGTAAACATGCCGACTATGCCGATATTAAGCAGGACAAAGCTGAAGCCAAATTGCCCACCGAAAAGTTGGGTCGCTACTATTATTATACCAAAAATACCGGTTTTTGTTAAAATGCCGGAAAGCAGGGCCGACGCCGGGGCCGGGGCCACGGGATGCGCGTTGGGCAGCCATATATGCAGGGGATACATGCCCGCCTTGCCGCCAAAACCCACAAGCATAAAGGCCGCCGCCATATATATTACGGACATATTGCCCTGATAGCCCTGCATAGCCTGATTTAGCGCGGCAATTTCCGTTGTACCAAGCTGACTTTGCAATATAAAGATGCCGAACAAAAGGGCCAGGCCGCCGATTACCGCCACGGCCATATATGTTTGGGCCGCCTTTATGGTTTTGCGCTTTTCGTCGTGGATAACCAGCACATAGGAGGCCATTGACATTATTTCGAAAAACAGGAAGGTCGTGATAAGGTCTGCGGAGAAAAACACGCCCAAGGTCGCTCCAAAGGTAAGCAACGAAAAGAAGTGATAGCGATTGCGGTTGCGGTAATGGGCAAAATATTCCCTGGCGAAAATTGTGGTGGCAAGCCACATAAATGCCGTGATTACGCCATAAACCGCCCGAAAGCCATCCAGCACAAAGTATATCCTAAAGCCCATAAAGGCTTGCCACTGAAAATATGGGGGATTTTGATTGTCGCCCAAAAGGGACATGGCCGCCATGCCCAAAAATGTGGTAAACACCACAAAAATCGAGAACCAATTGCGCACGGCTTTTGATTTGCGCCCCAAAAGATAACACCCAAAGGCGGCCACGATGGGCCAAAACACCAATATCATCAATCCAAAATTACCGGAAAATTCCATAATTTCACCCCGCAAACAGTGTAGCCGCAATATCATTGATGAAATCTATTATAACAGCGGGAAACATGCCCGGCACAAGGGCCAGCACCGCCAACACAATCAGCGGCACCGTCATTTTTTTGCCCGGGTCCCGGGGCGACAGCGCGGCATAATCAAATTTAGCGCCCGGGAAAAAACCGGCGGCAAAAATCGTGATAAGATAGCCCCCCGTCAGCAGCGCGGAGACAAGCAAAATACCGGCGCCTATGATGCCGACGGCCCCAAGGCCCGAAGAAATGCCCGCCATGGCCAAAAACCATTTGCTGACAAAGCCGCCCGTCGGCGGTATGCCCACCAGGGCAAGGGCCGCAATTGTAAAGCACCACATCACAACGGGCATGGATTTGCCAATGCCTTTAAGCTCTCCCACCATGGTTTTGCCCGTTTTATGCTCAATTGCCCCCTGTGACAAAAACAGCACGACCTTTATTATGGCGTGGAACAAAATATGCAGCATTGCCCCCAAAAGCCCCATGGGCATCAGCAAAATCACGCCAAAAAGCACATAGGACAATTGGCTGACGGAAGAATATGCAAGGCGGCGGGCAAAGAGCTTTTCTTTGAAGGCCAGCATAGAGCCCAAAAAAACCGTAAGCAATATCATCCATATCAGCACCGTCTGCACCCAGGTGCCGTGGATAATCTGCCAGTTAAAGCTATAATGACTGAGGCGGATTATGGCCATCACCGCGACCTTTGAGACAATGCCCGACAAAAGCGCCGCGGCGGGCGCGGGAG
>JAITMW010000099.1 GCA_031277155.1 Clostridiales bacterium
TCAGTTTTTCAGCATCTGGCGGACATGGAAGCGGAAATTCGCCGCATGGAAGACCGCATGGCGGGCCTTGCGGGCGATGCCCTCGCGCGCCTTATGGAAAAATATGCTAAAATTACCAAGGATTTCGAGGACGGCCGCGGATATGAATACAAAAGCCGCGTGCGCGGCGTTTTGGCGGGCCTTGGCTTTAATGAGATAGAGCATACTTTGGAAATTGCAAAGCTGTCCGGCGGACAAAAAACCCGCGTGGCTTTGGGCAAGCTGCTTTTGGCCGAGCCAGACCTGCTGCTGCTGGACGAGCCTACGAACCATCTGGACATAGCCGCCATCACCTGGCTGGAGGACTATTTTCTGCGAGAATATGAAAAGGCCGTCGTCATCATATCCCATGACCGCTATTTCCTGGACAAGGTCGTTAAAAAAGTGGTGGAGATTGAGCATGGCAAGGCCAAAAGCTATCACGGTAACTACAGCGCCTTTGTAGAGCAAAAGGCCCGGGATTTTGAAATCGAGATGCACCAATATGCCAGCCAGCAAAAGCAAATTGCAAGGCAAATGGAAAGCATACGCCTTTTGCGCTCGTTTAACCGCGAAAAGTCGGTGCGACGCGCCCGCAGCAAAGAAAAGCAGCTGGCCAAAATACAGCGGGTTGACAGGCCGCAAAACGCCCCCGACAAAATGCGCATGACGCTAAAGCCGCAAACCCAAAGCGGCAATGATGTGCTGACCATACGGGGCGCCAAAAAGACTTTTGACGACAGCTTTTTGCTGTTTGAAAATGTGAATATGGAGATTAAGCGGGGCGAAAAGGTCGCGCTGATAGGCGAAAACGGCGTGGGCAAGACAACGCTGTTTAATATGGTGCTGGATGGCGACCCGGCCGCATATATGGGCACAAATGTCAAAATTGGATATTATGACCAAGAACTGAAATTCTCGGATGCCGAAAAATCCATCTTCCAAGAGATTTCCGACACATACCCGCCCATGAAAAATCTTGAAATCCGCAATGCCCTTGCCCGATTTTTGTTTATAGGCGATGAGATTGACAAAAAGCTGGGTATGCTTTCAGGTGGCGAGCGCGGCCGCGTCGCGCTGTGCAAGCTGATGCTGTCCGATGTGAACTTTCTGCTGCTGGACGAGCCTACGAATCATCTGGACCTATTCTCCAAAGAAATCCTGGAAAACGCGCTGATAGACTATGAGGGCACGGTGCTGTACATCTCCCACGACCGCTATTTCATCAATAATACGGCGGAAAAGATTTACGAGCTGAAGAAGGAGGGCAGCACGCTGTATCTGGGCAATTATGACTATTATGTTGAAAAGCGGGAAGAACGCAGGGGCGGCACAACACCGCCGCCCGCGGTCAGCCAGGAAAAAACAAGCGCAAAAGACAGCTGGCTGCGCAGCAAAGAAGAAGCTGCCAAAATTCGCAAAAACAAGGCAAAAATCGAGAGGCTGGAAGTCCAAATTGAAGAGGCCGAAGCCGCCATCGCCCGGACAGACGCCCTTCTTGCCAAAGATGATATAGCCACGGATGCCGCCAAGGCGCAGGAGACATATCTTACAAGGGCTGCGCTGGAAGAAAAGCTGGCGGCGCTGCTGGAGGAATGGGAAGAAGCGGCGCATTTATAACTGCTATCGCTATTCCGTTTAAAAGTCGCCCTCAGACTGCCTTTGTGGTTTGCCTGCGGCAAACTGACCTTCGGTCACTTTCGCAAAGCGAAAGCACAGGGAAACACCGCCCAAGCGTTCGTTGTTTCATCCTTGGTTTCGGCGAAGGTTCGCCGCCGAAACTTGGACTTCGGACGATTTTAAATCGGATTAGCTTTATACAATGAAAATTTATGCTTGACAAGCATACTTGGCATATGATATTATTGTTTTGACAAGATAACTTGGCAAATATACAATTATACTTGGAGGGCGATTTTATGGACAAGAACGACATTTTGGAAAAGAGCAGGGCGGCAAAGAAGGACGAGGGTAAGGAGCATCTTAAAAATCTTACATCTAGGTATACCTTAATCCCTGTGGCTGCATTAGCCGGTTTTTTTGTAGGCATTAATCACTCCTTGCTTGAAGAGCCGGGCACTCTTGGTGCCGCGATTGGTGCGATAATATTTACTGTCGCGGCGGCCGAGTGCTTTGCCAGATATCGCTTCAATGGTAAAAAATGGCTTATTACAGGCACTGTTATTGCGGCTATACTTGCCGTAGGATTCTGTGTCCTCTATACTGCAATGCTCTGGCGATGAGACAACCCATATAAGGATGTGATTTAGTATGGGCGATAAACTTGTGCTAAAAAATAAATTGAAAGTAGCAAGGGCAGAAAAAAACCTCTCCCAAGCGACCCTTGCAGAGATGGTGGGCGTTTCCAGAAACACAATCAGCTCCATAGAAACAGGCCAGTTTTGCCCGACGGCAAAGCTGGCCCTCATCCTATGTGTTGCGCTGGATAAAAAATTTGAAGATTTATTTTATTTTTAACACCCTTATTGTTTTAGGGAAAAAGAAAACACGCTGCCCTCGCCCGGGGCGCTTTCCACGCCGATATGCTCCCCATGGGCCGCCAGCATCTCCTTTACGATGGACAGACCAAGGCCACTGCCGCTGTGCGCGCCGCGGGATATGTCGGCCTTGTAAAAGCGGTCGAAGATGTGATTTTGGGCGGCGGCGTCCATGCCTATGCCCGTATCGGCAATTTCTATGTGGATTTTGCCGTTTTTTGCCTTGGTGGACAGGCGGATTTCGCCGACGGGCGTGAATTTCACTGCATTTTCAATCAGATTGTGGACAACGCGGCTGATTTTTTCTTTGTCGGCGGCGACAATGGCGCGCTCCTCGGCAAAATCAGCGGAAATCCCAAGGCCGGCCGCCGTAATTTGCGCCTCAAACAGTATGACGCTTTGGCGAAGAAGCTCGTTAATATCAAATTGTGTGGTATGCAGGCCGTCGTCGGCCCCCTGTATCTTGGTCAGCACCAAAATATCATTGGCCAGGGCGGACAGCCGCTTGGTTTCCGTCAGCACAATATCCAGATATTTCTGCCTGTGGGCTTCGTCAATTGTACCATCCATCATTGCCGCAAGAAAGCCCTGCATGGATGTTAGAGGCGAGCGCAGGTCGTGTGAAATATTCGCGATAAATTCGCGCCGCGTTTTTTCGGTGTTGTCAAGGCTTTGGGCCATGTGGTTGAAAGATTGGGCCAGCTGGCCAATTTCGTCTTTTGCCCCCGCACCTGCTTCAACGCCAATGCGCCTGCCAAAGCCGCCGCCCGCAATTTCCTTGGCGGCGCGGCCTATGGCCGTGATGCGGCGGGACATGCTGCGCGAGGTGACGAGGACCAGCACGAAGGATACAATCAGTGACAGGGCCAGGGCCAGCAAAACCAGGCGCATGGCGGCGGAAGACGCCGCTTGGATGTCGTCCATGGGCGAATTCATGAAAATTGCGCCCCAAAGCGCGCCGTCAACAATGATTGGATAGCCCACCGTAAGCATTGCAATGTCAAACAGCTCTCCCGCCGCAACGGGCAATATCACAATTTCGCCGTTAAAAACGCGCAGCATCTCCTCATCCAGCAATATTTGACGGATGTCCCCCGTGGCGATGACGCCCTCCAACTGGCCGTCAAAATAGCTGACCACAAAGGCGCTGGCGCCCAAAGTCTCCAAAGTGCGCATGTCATTTTGAAATTGGGCCAGGGCCTGATTTCGCCTCATACCCATTTGTCCGTGCCCGTGCCGTATTTGCTGCCCGGCAAGGCCCTCCATATGCGCATAGGATGCCGCAATGCGCTGGCCCTGACGCACCAGGGTGTCGGCGGCCTGGTTGACGAAGAAATTTTGCAGCATATAGTTTAGGCCCACCGCCAAAATGGCAAAGGCTACCAAAATTGAGACCAAATATGCGGCCAGCTGTTTGGAAAAAATTGACTTAAACATTTATGTTTTCCTCGCACCAATGCTTGTATTTTGTCTTGCCATATTCGTTATTTTCAATTCTCCGTTTTCAATTCAAATTTATAACCCACGCCCCATACGGTTTTGATGCTCCATGTGTCATTGTGTTCCAGCTTTTCGCGTATGCGCTTGATATGCACATCCACCGTGCGGCTGTCGCCAAAAAAATCATACCCCCAGATGTTGTCCAGCAGTTGGTTTCGGGTAAAAACCCGGCCGGGATGCGAAAGCAAAAAATGCAGCAGCTCGAATTCCTTTGGCGGCAGCTCCAGCGTGCGTCCATGATACACTACATTGTATGTGGCAGGATTGATGGAGAGATTTGGGATGTTAATGGCCCTTTGGCCCGCGTCTTCGGCCGATAAGCCGGCATCATACCGCCGCAGCACGGCCTTCACCCGAGCAACAAGCTCCTTGCCGTCAAAAGGCTTTACGATATAATCATCCGCGCCCATGGTCAGCCCCAGCACCTTATCAAACACCTCGCCCTTGGCCGTCAGCATGATGATGGGCACCGCCGAAACCTTGCGGATTTCGCGGCAAATCTCGTGCCCGTCTTTCTCCGGCAGCATCAGGTCAAGCAGCACAAGATGCGGCGAAAACGCAGCAAATTCGGCCATGGCGCTGCCGCCGGTATGTACCTGCCTGGTGACAAAGCCCTCCTTGTCCAGATACAGCGCAATCAGCTCTGCAATATGCCTGTCGTCGTCTACAATCAGAATTTTATTATCGTTCATGGCAAGCTCCCGAAATTTGTTGTGTGCTGCTCATTATAGCACAGATTTTGGGGGAATGTATGAATTTTCTGTGAAATATGGCTAAGCCTTCGCCGCCTTTTTTGCCTTTGCGGGAATTTGCGCCACCAAAATAGCAACGAAAATCAGCGCGCAGCCCAGCATCTGCCTTGGCGTGAGGAATTGGCCCAGCACAACCCAGCCCGTAATCGTAGCCACGACGCTTTCAAAGCTGAAAAGCACCGCCGCCACTGTGGGCTGTGTGGTCTTTTGGGCCTTCATTTGCAAAATATAGGCCACGCCGCTGGACAGCACGCCCGTGTACAGCACAAAGGGCGCGGCGGCGGCCAAATCCGCCAAAGATGGCGTCTCAAAGATAAAGGCAAATATCAGTGACACTGCAAAAACCGTGTAAAATTGCACGCAGGCCAAGGCAAGCACATTGTGCTTTGGCGAAAAATGGCTTATCACAAGAATTTGCGCGCTAAAGCCGATTGCGCACAAAAAAACCAAAAGGTCACCCAGATTAAGATTAAAGCCGCCCGCAAAACTCAAAAAATACATGCCCGTCATGGCCACCGCAACGCCAATCCACACAAACACGGGCACCCTTTGCCGAAAAATGAAAAGGCATACAATAGGCACAATAATCACATACAAAGATGTGATGAAGGCGGCATTTGCCACGGTGGTGAAGACGATGCCAAACTGCTGCAAATTTATGGCGACACAAAGAACAAGGCCGCAAATGATGCCGGCCAGGATGGTGCGCTTGCTGATGGGCGCGGGGCCCTCGCTTGGCGGGGCCGCCCTTTGCCGCCGCAGAAAATACAGCGCGGGGCCAAGGGCCATGGTGCCCCCGATGAAAAATCGCGCCGCGTTAAAGGTCAGCGGGCTGACATAGGTCATCCCGGCGGACTGGGCTGCCATGCCCGCGCCCCAAATTAGGGTGGCACAGATAATCATCATATTGCCCCTGATTCTTAGCTTTCTAAGGTTGTCTGCATTTTCCATATTATGATGCTCCTCCTTGTCTCTATCTTTCATAAGCCCACTCTAAATGTCCTTGCAATTTGGTCGGCAGTGTGGCTGTCGACGTTATTGCTCCAGATAAGGAGGCTGAAGAAGGTTGTAAATATATTTCCTCTGTCATCTCTTACAGACCTGCTCACCCCAATAAAATAACGCTCTATCCTTTCCCCGTCAACAAAGTATTCAATTAGTGATATATCTGTGCCCATGGAACGAAGACCGCTATTCCACAAAGTTTCTCCCCATTCAAACTCGTCTACGTTTGGCAATCCATAAAAGCGTATAGGAACCCCTGGCACATGTTCCTCTCCAAGAGAAATTCTGCCTACAAGAAGAACCTCATAATCCTCTTCATCCCTCGGTCTATCGGTGACAAGCAGCACTCTGTCATCCCATTCCACATACCATTCGGCAGGAACCCTAAAGCTGCCGACATTATAAACGTCAATGGTCTGCCAATAGTTTGTTTCCGGTTCCGG
>JAITMW010000070.1 GCA_031277155.1 Clostridiales bacterium
GCCTACATCGGGCGAGCGTAGCTCGCCCCTACATTTGGCATCCTCGTATGGTTGTTGTAGTACATCAATGCTGTAGGGGCGAGCTATGCTCGCCCGCGATTTATAGAAAGCAGGAATCATCATGGGAATACGATATTTGGCCAGATTCATCCGCGAGCATGACCCGGCCATACGCTCTAACATCGAATTGTTGCTATATCAGGGTCTTTGGGCCATCATCTTCCATCGCGCGGCCCATTGGATGTACAAAAGGCGGCTTTTTCTGCTGTCACGCCTGGTGTCACAAATCTCCCGCTTTCTTACGGGCATAGAAATTCACCCCGGCGCCGTCATCGGCGACGGCGTTTTCATTGACCACGGCGCGGGCGTCGTCATAGGCGAAACCTGCGAAATCGGCAACAATGTCGTAATATATCAGGGCGTGACCCTGGGCGGCACCGGCAAGGATGTGGGCAAACGTCACCCCACCATCGGCAGCAATGTCGTCATAGGCGCGGGCACCGCCGTGCTTGGTCCCATCAGCATCGGCGCGGGCAGCAAGCTGGGCGCAGGCACCGTGGTATTGCGCGATGTGCCGCCAAACAGCACCGTGGTTGGCGAGCGAGGCCGCGACATCCAAAACGAACATTCCCTGCATCTGGAAATAGAGCTTTTGCGCAAGCGCGTGGAATATCTTGAGGCCAAGGTCTTGGGGCGTTAAGTTTATATTGATTATTTCCCGCGCAAAGTTTATAATGAGACAAGAATAACCAAGGAGGAAACGAGATGAGAAAACTGATAAATTTTAGGGATTTGGGCGGCCTTGCGGCGGCAGACGGCAAAAAGGTGCGCCCGCGGCGGCTTTTGCGCGCCGCGCAGCCTGTCGGGCTTTTGCCCGAAGATTTGGCAATGCTGAAAGACCACGGCCTTGCGCTGATTGTGGACTTTCGCTCGGAAATGGAGATAGAAAGCGAGCCTGTCGACAAAATTGACGGTGTTGCATATGTAAATCTGGATGTGATGGCAGACAAAATGTCAAATTGGGCCAACCCAAAGCAATGGATGGAAAGGCTGCATCCCGACATTGCGGATGCTGAAATGATGGACAATTACAAAGGCTTCATACATATGGTATCATCAAAAATAGGCTTTGCTGAATTTCTTCGGCACCTGGCGGCCATGGAAGACGGCGCGATACTTTTTCATTGCGCCGCGGGAAAGGACAGGACAGGCTTTGGCGCGGCCATTGCCTTGAAGATACTGGGCGTTTCTGACGAAGATATCTATATGGATTATCTGAAAACACTGAAAGAGCGCGAAGAGGTAAATCTCGCAATTATTGAAAAATACCGCGTCATGGGCCTCAACGAAAGCCAGCTGGAAGCATTGACCACAATGTATGGTGTAAGGCAGGAATATCTGGCCGCCGCCTTTGCCGCCATAGAGGCAGAATATGGCAGCTTTGAGAATTATATCACCCGGGGCCTGGGCATTTCCGAAGAGGACATCGCCCGCATACGGGAGTTTTATTTGGAATAGGGCGCGTTGTTTTTATATTCGCAATAACAAAATTTCAAGCCCTGATGCCCTTTAATCTCCGATTGGCTGTGCAATTGCCAATTGCCCATGGCGTCCAAATTGGGAAAGCCGCGGTCTGTGGGCACCGTCGCAAAAATCTTCGTAACATAGGCCGTGTCGCAATAATCCAGCAGCAATTCATAAATCTGCTGGCCGCCTATGACAAAAATATTCTCTGCGTCATATTGGGACAAGCACTGCATAAGCCCTTGCAGCGAATTGCAAACAACCGCGCCGCCTGCCGCAAAATCCGCATCCCTTGTAAGCACCACATTTACGCGGCCTTTCAGCGGCCCTTTTGGCAGCGCCGCCAGCGTCACCCTGCCCATCACCACCACCTTGCCCATGGTCATGCTTTTAAAACGCTGCAAATCCTCGGGAATATAAAAAGGCTGGTCGCCCTTTGCGCCAATACCCCAATCTTCACATACCGCAACAATCAGCTTCATGAAATCACCCAGATTATTATAACCCTTCGCGAATTACATGTCAAGTCAAGAGGTGTGCATATGAATTTTGACCCAAACCACAATCCCTATCCTTCCGCCCGCGCCGTCCATTACGCCAAAAACGGCATGGTGGCCACATCCCATCCGCTGGCGGCCCAGGCAGGGCTGGACATGATAAAACGCGGCGGCAACGCCGTGGATGCGGCCATTGCCGCGGCTGCTTGCCTTACGGTGACAGAGCCCACATCCAACGGCATCGGCGGGGATGCCTTTGCCATTGTGTGGGCAAACGGCAAAATGGCGGGGCTTAACAGCTCCGGCCCGGCACCCATGGCCATCAGCATTGATGCCGTAAAATCTTTGGGCCACAGCCAAATGCCAAAAACCGGCTGGCTGCCTGTCACGGTGCCGGGTGTGCCCGGGGCCTGGGCGGCCCTTTCGCGGCGTTTTGGCGCGCTTACATTGGCGCAGTGCCTAAAACCCGCCATAGATTATGCCCGCGAGGGCTTTGCGGTGTCCCCCACTGTTGCCAAATATTGGGGCATCGCCATGAAGTCTTACTCCAAGCTGACCGGGGACGAATTTGCCCCATTTTTCAAGACCTTTGCCCCGGATGGGCGCGTCCCGGGGGCCGGAGATATTATCAGGCTGCCGCATCACGCCAACACCCTGGAAGAAATTGGCGAAACCATGGCCGAGAGCTTTTACAGGGGCGACCTGGCCGATAAAATCGCGGCGTTTTCCCAAAAGACGGGCGGCTTTCTTGCAAAGTCTGATTTGGCGGCCTTTCAACCCGAATTTGTCACGCCAATCTCCACAAGCTATCGCGGATATGACATCTGGGAGATGCCCCCAAACGGCCAGGGTCTGGTGGCGCTGATTGCGCTGAACATCCTAAAGGGCTATGAATTTGCAAGCAGAGATTGCGCCCTGACATTTCACCGCCAATTTGAGGCCATAAAGCTGGCTTTTGCGGCGGGCAAGGAATTTATCACAGACCCCGGGCATATGCAAACCCCTGCCAGCGCCCTGCTTAGCGATGATTACGCAAGTCAGCTGCGCGGGCAAATCGGCGATACCGCGGCGGCGCCCGCGCCAATTGCGCCAAAGGGCGGCGGCACGGTATATCTGGCCGCGGCAGACGGCCACGGCAATATGGTTTCTTACATACAAAGCAATTATATGGGCTTTGGCAGCGGCATTGCGGTGCCGGGCACGGGAATTGCCCTGCAAAACCGCGGCGCGGATTTCAGCCTTGACGGCGCCCACGCCAATGCCCTTGCGGGCGGCAAGCGCAGCTATCACACCATCATCCCCGGCTTTATCACGCGTGACAAGCAGGCCATCGGCCCATTTGGCGTCATGGGCGGATATATGCAGCCCCAGGGCCATGTGCAGATGGTGCAAAACTGCATAGATTTTGGCCTTGGCCCCCAGGCCGCGCTGGATGCGCCCAGATGGCAGTGGACGCAGGGCAGGGCGTTCCACGTGGAACACGCCTTTCCTCGACATATTGCGCAGCAGCTTTCGGCGCGGGGCCATGAAATGCATGTGGCGCTGGATTCCGGCAGCTTTGGCCGCGGCCAGATAATTTGGCGCAATCCCGAGACGGGGGTGCTGGCGGGCGGCACCGAGGCGCGCTGCGATGGGGCGATTGCGGCTTGGTGAATCTAAGAATAAAAAACCTCACCAATAGACAAAATATCGCTTGTCGAAAAGAGGGGGATGGCGTATAATTATAGATAAGGTTTGCCGCCCGATTTTTTAGGGCGCAAACCGACCGAAGGACAATCAAAAAAGCGTGGTGGTTGGCAAAATCCCCTGGCAGAAAGGGGGTGGAGCTATGTCTATATTCGAGACTGTCATGATTTTGTTTGTGGCCATGACATTTGTCGTGTCGCTGGCAGGATTGATGATATATCTGATAGATATATTTTCGAAAAGAAAATAACCGCCCCTGGCTGGGTTAGCGGTTATTTTAAATAATCAGTGATACTTTGCCAACCGCTTCGCGATTGTCCTTTTTAATATTATACCATGACAATCACAATTATGCAAGACAAATTTTTCAAATCCAGTTGTAAGGGGGATGTTTTTTGCATATGACAGACAATATACCTGAAATCTTTGGCACAATGGTGTTTAATGACGCGGCGATGCAGCAATGGCTGCCGCGGGATATTTATAAGGCGGTGAAGAAGACCATGCAGCGGGGCAGCCAGCTGCCGCTGGATGTAGCCAATGTGGTGGCCGCCGCCATGAGGCAGTGGGCCGTGGGCCTGGGCGCCACGCATTTTACCCATTGGTTTCAGCCCATGACGGGTATTGCGGCGGAAAAGCACGACAGCTTTATCAGGCCGGACGACAATGGACGCGTTATTATGGAATTTTCGGGCAGCGAGCTTGTTCGGGGCGAATCTGACGCCTCCAGCTTTCCGTCGGGCGGCCTGCGCGCCACTTTCGAGGCCCGGGGCTATACAATTTGGGATACAACCAGTTATGCTTTTATCAAGGACGGCACATTGTGCATACCCACGGCCTTTTGCAGCTATGATGGCGAGGCGCTGGACATGAAGACGCCGCTGCTGCGCTCTATGGAGGCGTTGGACGCGCAGGCCATGCGCATTTTGCGGCTGTTTGGCAATGAGAGAGTGCGGCGCGTTGTGCCCACAGTTGGCAGCGAGCAGGAATTTTTCCTGGTTGACAGGGATATGTATTTGCAGCGGCCGGACATGGTTTATACGGGGCGCACGCTGTTTGGCCGCCGTCCGCCCAAGGGGCAGGAGCTGGACGACCATTATTGCGTGGCGTTGGCACCCCGTGTGTCGGTATTTATGCACGAGCTGGAGCAGGAACTTTGGAAACTGGGAGTTTATGCGGCAACAAAGCACAACGAAACCGCGCCGGGCCAGCATGAAATGGCGTTGATACATACAACGGCCAACATCGCCTGTGACCATAATCAGCTGACCATGGAGATGATGAAATCTGTGGCCACGCGGCATAATTTGGTGTGCCTGCTGCATGAAAAGCCCTTTATGGGAGTAAATGGCAGCGGCAAGCACAACAATTGGTCTCTGGCGTCGGACAAAGGCGCAAATTTATTGGAGCCGGGGGAAACACCATATGAAAACGCGCAATTTTTGCTGTTTCTTGTGGCTGTCATCGCGGCTGTGGACGAATATCAGGAGCTTTTGCGCGCATCTGCCGCCAGCGCGGGCAATGACCACCGCCTGGGCGCAGACGAGGCGCCGCCCGCCATTGTTTCCATGTTTGTCGGCGACGAGCTTTTTGAGATATTGACGGCCATAGAGGCGGGCGCGGCATATCACGGCAAAGACCGGGGCCGCATAGAGATTGGCGTGACGGCCCTGCCACAATTTCCCAAGGATTCAACCGACCGCAACCGCACGTCGCCCATGGCCTTTACGGGCAATAAATTTGAATTTCGTATGTTGGGCAGCCAATTTTCGCTGGCCAATCCAAATATAGTGCTTAACACCGCCGTGGCAGAGGTGCTGTCGCGCTTTGCTGACGAGCTGGAGACCGCCGCCGATTTTAAAATCGCGCTGGCCGCGCTGATTAAGGAAACTGTGCATAAACATAAACGCATCATCTTTAATGGCAATAATTATGGGGAGCAGTGGCCCGACGAGGCAGCTGCGCGGGGTCTGTCCAATGTTCCAAACGCGGCGGAGGCTCTGGCTGCCCTTGTTTCCGAGAAGAGCCGCGCCCTTTTTGGCAAGCATCATGTCTTTGGCGCAGCAGAATTGGCAAGCCGCTACGAAATTAGGCTTGAGGGCTATTGCAAGACCCTGCATATTGAGGCGGCGGCCATGTCGGAGCTGGTGCGCGGCGAAATTGTGCCCGCTTGTCTGGATTATCAGAGCGAACTGGCCGGGCTGATTGCCAAAAAACAGGCCCTGGGCATACCCTCTCTTGATTGCGGCCTGGAAACCGGGCTGTTGACGGAAATTTCGGCGGGCTGCGCAAAATTGCATGATGCGTTGGTTGTTCTGGAGAATTTTCTGTATGGGGTACATGGTCATGATTGTGCCCAGGAGAGGGCCAAATATTGTGGCGAAAAAATCGCGCCGGCCATGGGGGATTTGCGCAATGCCGTGGACGCGTTGGAGGCCCTGGCGGCCAAAAAGCATTGGCCCCTGCCGTCTTATGCGCAATTGTTGTATAGTGTGGAATAAGCAAGGATGCCGGGTAAACCCGGCTAAAGTAACGGTTCAAACCGACTTGTAGTCGTTACTTCAGCCGGGTTTACCCGGCATTTTTTGAGCAATTGCCATGTAATAAAAATCCCCTTTCATCGTATACCATGGTGTAAGCAGCTTACAAAACTTGCAGAAAGGAGAGGCCATGGAGACAATTGCAGCCATCAGCGAAAATCCGCGGGCCAAAATTCAATTGGATGCCGCCTTGCTGGAAAGTATATACAGGCAGTATTACAAAAATGTGTATAACTACATCGCCTTTCGCATCAACAATCACTTTGACGCCGAGGAACTGTCGGCCCTTGTATTCGAGAAAGCCGTCGGCAAATGGGGCAGCTATAATCCCGCGTATGCCGTCGAGGGCTGGCTTATAGGCATCGCGAAAAACACCGTCACGGACTATCTGCGTGTTAATAAGCGCAGGCATCTTGTTGCGCTGGACAGCGTGACAGAACGCGCATCACCAAGCAAACTGCCCGAGGAAATTGCCGTTGCAAACGAGGCAAGCAGGGCGCTTATTGCGGCAATGGCGCAGCTGAAAGACACCGAGCGTCAAATACTGTCAATGAAATTTGCAACAGACCTTAAACACCGCGAAATTGCAGAGATTTTGGGCATGGGCGAATCCTCTGTCGGGGTGACGGTCCATCGGGCTTTAAAGAAACTGCGAAAAATATTGGAGGAGGATGGGGCATGAAGCATATATCAGATGAGGATTTTATGGCAAAATGTAAAAATATTGACTTTTCTGCAGACAGCCAAAATTACGAAGCAAATCTGGATGCCTTAAAGGGCAAATTGGCGCAAGCCAATGAAGGGGGATATATTATGAGAAAAAGCAGGAAGTTTTCCGTTACTGTTGCTGCGGTTTTGGCCGCTATTATGATACCGGTAGCTGCGTTTGCCGCCGGGCCTGTATGGCGATATCTGGAAATCACTTTTATACAGGGTGAGGAGCATGTAACCCATTTCAGCATGAGGGTAAATGATGAGGAAAATATATCTATTTCGGAAATTGAAATGGACCGCAATGCCGAAGGGCCGATAATTGCTGAGGTAGATGGTATGCGAATGCTGCTGCAAGATACACATCGCTTTTATGACCTTGATGAGGCATTAAGCCATCTTTACGTTGTTGACCCTAAGTTTCCCGCCTATCTGCCCGAGGGCTTTGCGTTTGACCGGGCAGAATTCCCGGTAAGCCCGATACGTAATCCGGGAGCGCCCGGCTCAACGATGCTGGACATCTTTTATAGTGACGGACAAAGGGAGCTGCGCTTCAATATAGCCCATTTCCCTTGGGGCACTTCATTGAATTGGGCGGATTATCTTGTAGATGTTGATATAAACGGCGTAACTGGGCGCTATGGCAATGGCAGGCTGGGTCTGCAATTTGGCAACACCGCATATCTCCTTCATTCTGTAGATTTGCCGCTGGAGCAGCTTATTCAAATAGCGAAATCATTGCAATAAGTCGATGTGAAACGGCGCGAAGAAGCGGGCGAGCAAAGCTCGCCCCTACATCTTGTATGATACAAAGCATAATCCGCGCAAGTCATCGGAATGTAGGGGCGAGCTTTGCTCGCCCGATGATTTGATAGCCGCACGGTTTAAGCATTTACCTTGCTTAACAGCGGGCGAGCGCAGCTCGCCCCTACAAAGGCCGCGATATAGCTTGAAAAGCTGATACGAAATAAGATTTGCCGGAATGTAGGGGCGAGCTTCGCTCGCCCGCTTCTTATGCGCTTCCTGTTAGAACAAATCCTTTAACGCCGCCAGTGGATTATTGCCCGTATCCTTCTCATTTTGCTTGTCCAAAAAGGCCGCAAGTTCTCTTTTGGACATGGTGTCCCGCTCTGCCTTCTTGCGCTTTTCAAAGCTGGCATATTTTTCCTTGTAGCCGCAGGCGCAGACGATATGGCGGCCCTCGCCCTCACCCACAATGCTAAGCCATTTGTGGCAATGGGGGCATTTAGAGCGTATGGACATGGACACATTGATGCGCTCGTTACATTCCCGGTCCTGGCACACCAGCATTTCGCCCTTTTTGCCTCTTACCTTCAGCATAAACATGCCACATTCGGGGCATTTGGTCGTGCTTAAATTGTCATGGCGAAAAACATGGGCGCTGCCCTTTATTTCGGCGATAATCTGCCCCGTATATTTGCGAATGTCGCGCAAAAAGGCGTCCTTATTGGCTTTGCCCTCGGCAATGCCTGAAAGTATCCGCTCCCAATTGCCTGTCAATTCCGGCGATTTTAAATCTTTTGGCACCAGCTCTAAAAGCTGCCGGCCCTTTGACGTGGAAAATATGTCCTTGCCCCGCTTCTCAATCAAAAAATTGTCAAACAGCTTTTCGATGATGTCCGCTCTGGTAGCCACAGTGCCCAACCCGCCTGTTTTGGACAAGGTATCCGCCAGGGTTTTGTCCTTGGATTCCATATATTTCGCGGGAGACTCCATGGCGGTCAACAGCGTGGCGTCGTTAAAAGGCGCGGGCGGGCTTGTTTTGCCCTCGGTCATTTTTATGCCGCTGATGGTTATTTTGTCGCCGCGTTTTAGACCGGGCGGCAGAACGCCGCCCCTGCCTGCGTCATCTTCTTCATCCTCGTCCTCATCGTCATAATTATACACCGCCTGATATCCCTGATTAAGCACCACATTGCCGTTTGCCGCAAAGCTCTCGCCGCCGATTTTCACCTTCAC
>JAITMW010000025.1 GCA_031277155.1 Clostridiales bacterium
AGGGGCAGCAATTTGCCGCCCTCTACTAAGGAATTGATTGGTTATTTGGTTTGTATTCTTGTTTCCAATCAAAAATGCTTTGCAGTTTCGATTGGCTTACATAATTATTCGGTTTTCAAAGGGCGAGGTGAAACATAAAATCTCTGAAAATATTGGTGCTGCATAAGCAACGAAAGCTATAATAACATATATTTGGGGTAATGTCAAGAGGTTTTTTATGTTTTTTTATAAAAAATTTTGGCAGTAGATTGCGGCACCAAAATTGCCCTATATTGGTGCCGCAAGCTTCTTTTTATGAACAAAAATTCAGCACGGCGTCCCGCAAAAATACAGCACAGCCGGGCGCAATTTTGTCATAATATGCCGTAAAGCGCGGGTCGTCCACATACATCTGTGCCACCCCCACATGCGCCTCTTTGCTATATTTTGGCCAAGAAAAGCAAAGCCACTGTTTATGCAGCTCGCAGGCCTTGCGCGCAAGCTCGCTTGTGGGGTCGCCTTGGGCAAACGCCGCCGCCAGCGCGTCATTTACCTGTTGCGTCAGGCTTTCCATCTCGGCATATTGCTGCGGCGTCATGCCCCGCAGCCTTGCGTTTGACGCGTCCACCGCCGCATCTCCGTATTTTTCCCGCACTTCCTCGCCATATTGGCTTTCGTTGTCATCAATTAGCTTTTCCACAAAGCCTTCGAATTTTTCCTTGTCCGTCATGGTAATTTCTCCTTTCATCGCTAAGATTGATTTTTCCACATTGGTTATCAACGCGTCCAATTGCTCGCGTTTTGTGCGCAGGGCCGCCAAATGGCCTGTCAGAGCCGTGGCCGCGTCAAAATCCTTATCGGACAGTATGCGCCCAATTTCTTCCAGAGGCATACCCAGCTCCCGATAAAACAGGATATGCTGCAAGCGGTCCACATCGTCGGCGCCATACATGCGATAGTCATTTTCGGCTGCGCGGGCGGGCGAAAGCAGGCCCAGCTGGTCATAATATCGCAGGGTGCGCGTGCTGACACCCGCCATTTTGGCCAATTTGTTGACGGTATATTCCATATCTTTCACCTCAATATCATTATAAACCATTACGCAGCGTCAATGTCAAGAGAAATTTTTCATATTGGCCTTGTTTTCTTTGAAAAAAATGTTTATAATTAGTTATGGAAGAAAAAAATTTGGCAGGAGGAGATTATTATGATAAAGCTATTTGCAGGCGAAAAGGGCGAGGGCAAAACAAGAAAGCTGATTGCCCTGGCAAACGACCGTCTGACCACAACCGACGGCCACATCGTCTTTATTGACGACGACAGACGCAATATCCACGAAATTCACCGAAACATAAGGCTTGTGGACACTTCCGAATATCCGCTTTTGAATTATCGCGAATTTGTCAGCTTTATTCACGGCATGATAAGCCAAAACAGCGACATTTCCGAGATTTTTATAGACTCGCTTTCCGGCATCATCAAAAGTCTCGATAACAAAGACCTTGCCGCCTTGATGGTAGCTTTGGAAGGCGTCAGCAAAACCCATGATGTGGAGTTTTTTATCACATTAAACTGCGACCCCAAAGACTTGCCGCAGGAAGCTAAAAAGCACATGGCGTAGGAAATTTTATGGACAGAGCGCGAGGCACAAACTTTTTCGTCCGGCAGGCCGCCATATTGGCGGCTGTCGGCATTTTGGCGCGCCTTTTGGGCTTTTTATACCGCATACCCCTGACCAATTTGATTGGCGACGAGGGCAACGCCATATATGGCATTGGTTACAGCGTTTACAATTTTTTCCTGATAGTTTCTTCGGCGGGTTTGCCGGCCGCCGTTTCCAAGCTGGTGTCGGAAAAGCGCGCCATCGGCCGCCACGACGCCGCACATCGCATCTTCGTCATCGCCCTTGTTTTGGCCATATCCATGGGTGCTTTCTTCACATTGGCCATCTTTATTTTCGCCGAAGAGATAACGGCAATGCTGGGCAGGCCCCAGGCCTATCTTGCCTTGCAGATGCTTGCGCCGACGGTGTTTATATTCGCCATAATGGCCACCATACGCGGATATTTCCAGGGCATGTCGCAAACGGTGCCGACGGCTGTCTCCCAGTTGATAGAGCAGATTTTTAACGCCATCTTTTCCGTTGTGCTGGCCCATGCCATGTTCAATTTCGCCCTGGGGCAGGGCTATGCCACCGTCGTCTATGGCGCCGCGGGCGGCACCGCGGGCACAACCGTGGGGGCTCTCGCCGGATTTATCGTCATTTCCGGGCTGTATTTCATCGCCCGCCCCGATATTTTGCGCAACAGGCGCAACGCGTGGATTCGGGCAAAATCCAGAAGCAGGCATTTGGACGACGAGCGCCGCGGCCAGGTGGCCCAAAAAATCATAATAACATCGTCAACCATCATCGCGGGCACGGCCATTTTTTCCATTGTGAATCTCATAGACACATGGCTGGTGCTGGACCGCCTGGCCTATGCGGACTTTGAGGAAACCCACGCCAGCGTGCTTTTGGGACAGCTGACAGGCAAATTTAATCCAATTACCAATCTGCCCGCCGCCATTTCGTCATCCCTGGCGTTGGTGCTGATACCCGCCATTGCCACGGCAAAGCAGCTGGACAACCGCGAAGATATGCACGCAAAAATAAACGCCGCCTTTCGCGCCGCCATGCTTTTAACAATACCCATCGCCTTTGGCCTCGGCGTCTTGGGCCCGCAAATTGTGGCCCTGCTGTTTCCCAATCATCCCGATGGCGGCACGCTGTTTGTCGTGGGCTTTGCCTCCGTGATTTTTCTGGCGTTTTCCCAGATATCCACGGGCGTGCTGCAAGCCATCGGCAAAATTTCCATACCCGTCATGGCGGCTTTGGCGGGGGCCGTCGTTAAAATTGCCGCGGGCTATTTTCTCATCGCCCACCCGGCCATTAACATCTATGGCGCAATCATAGGCACCACGCTATGCTATCTGGTTGCCGCCATGATAAACATGTATTTTCTCAGCAAGTACACGGGCACCCGGCTGGACTTTGCGGGCATGGTGCTAAAACCCGCTGCGGCCAGCATAGCCATGGCCTTGGCCTGCTATACGGCATATCACCTTATCTATACACTTTTGCCAAGCAACGCCGTCGCCACGGTGGCCGCCATTTTCGCAGGCATGATTGTCTATGGCTTTTTCATGGCCATCATCCGCGGCCTTAAAGAGGAAGACATGCATATTTTGCCCAAGGGCGAGAGACTGGCGCAAGCGTTGAAATCACGCGGTTTTATTTAAGGAAAAGATTTCAACCACGAAAGACACGAAAAAACGCGAAAAGTGCGCCACACTTTCGTGCTTTTTCGTGCCTTTCGTGGTTTAAAAAAATTTACGATATCTTTCCTCTTCGCTAAATATACACCCGCAATATTTCTGCATATAAAGCCCCATTTTACGGGCCTCATCCATGGCCGCCCTAAAGCCTTCGCGAAAATCCCTGATGACAAATTCGCAGCCATACATCTCGGCCAATTCGCGCCCAAATTTGCAAATTGCCTCAAAATCTTGATATGGGCTGGCCAAAAGCGTGGTGGAAAAGGCCGTATACCCATTTTGCGCGGCATATTTTGCCGTATGCGCAAGCCTTGCGTGATAGCAATATGCGCATCTGGCGCGCCTGTCGCCATCCGCGGCCACATCGCCCACAAATTTCCTAAGACCATAAAAATCATCCGCCTCCATGGGCAGCTGATACAATGCCGCAAAATCCAGGGCCGCGCCGCGCCTGCTTTTATATTCCGTAAAAGGGTGGATGTTGGGATTGTGCCACAATAGCACAGGGGCAAACCCTTCCTTTATAATACCGCCGGTAAATGCCACGCCGCATGGCCCACAACATGTGTGTAACAAAATCTTAATATTCAAAACAACACATCCCTCTTTACTTTGTTTACATATCATGATACAATAAATCCATGAAATTGTAAATTACTATAAAGTTTTTTGCGCAATTTACCGAAATACAATTATAATTATTTTTTATGCAGAAATTACAAAAATTTTTTCAAAAATACTGAAGAAAATATAATTTACAGGGGGGTTGTTTTCATGTTTTCTAACAGAATGAGAATGACGGGCTTTTCCGGCATCGACGTGGCCGACATGGTTCAGCAAATAATGCGCGCGGAATCCATGCGCCTGGACCGTCTGCGCCAACA
>JAITMW010000163.1 GCA_031277155.1 Clostridiales bacterium
ATAGCTTTTCACAAAGGCCGCATGGCTTGCAGTCTTCATTGATAACAAACCCATAATCTGCAAGAGCCTGCATTTCTTTGTATTGTGTCATTACTTTCTTGTATCTTTTTTTGACTATGAAACCTGCCCTCGGAATTTCTCTTAATTCCTTTCTTGCAATATCTTCCGCGATTTTGTCGAGCCTTCTCTCTGTCTTAGGCACTACAAGCTTTGGCGGTGGAACAGGTGGATAACAAATAGCATAATTTGCTACGCTATTAACCTTTGTGCCGTAAGCGATTTTTGCCCCTTTTGATTTCAGCAATTCTTCCAATTTTTCACAAGCAAATCCAAGAATGAAACTTGACATAGCCACTACAAAAATATAGGCGTTTGGATTTACCTCTAATTCTCTTATGAAATTTACTGCCGGCTCCGGCATGGTCCAATGATATACGGGGTAGACAAATCCGATTATATCAGCGTTTGCAGCGGGAGTTTCCAACGGATTACCTCGCATGGAAATGATTTCCGTATCTTTAAGGCGCATCGCTATCTTTTCGGCCGCCCGCATACTGTTTCCGGTGCCGGTAAAATAATAGATTATTTTTTTCATTTATCAACACCCCTACACCACCGAGGGCTCCAAAATCAAATCGCCTTTTTCAAAGCGCGAAAGCCCCAGGCGCGGCCAGGGCAGGGTTGGGGCGTGGCCCAGTATCAGCTCTGCCATACTTTGACCCGTGGCGGGCGCCAGCATAAAGCCGTGCCCGCTGTATCCCGCTGCCGTATAAAAGCCCGCCAGGCCCGGTGCTGCGCTGTAGATGGGGCATTTGTCCGGCGACATATTATACAGCCCCGCCCATTGCCGCAGCATCCGCAGCTTTTTTAGCGGCGGCATGGCGCGGGTGATGGTTTTCGCCATGGCCACCGGAAACGCGCTGTCAGCGGTGACGCGCAGGTCCCGGGGCTGATTTTCGCAGGTGCGCCCCATTATGAAAGAGCCATGGGGCACCTGCTGGCAATAAAAATTAAGGGAAAACGACATTATGACGGGGTTTAGCGCGCGCTCCACCGCTTCTGTCACCAAAATATTGTGCCTTACGCTATACAGCGGCAAGCTGACGCCCGCCATGGCCGCCACCTGCTGGCTATAGCCCCCCGCCGCGTTAATCACGCAATCTGTGGCAATATGGCCGCGGTTTGTGTCAACGCCCGTGACGCGCCCCCGGTCCGTTGTGACGCGCGATACATTCGTATTTGTATGAATTATGCCGCCAAGCCTCACAAAGGCCCGGGCAAAGGCCTGGGTGGTATGAAAAGGGTTAAGATGCCCGTCTCTTTCATGAAAGGCCCCGGCCAAAATGCCCTCCGTGCTGAGGGCAGGGGCAATTTCATTGATTTCCGATGTGCCAAGCAAGCGGCTGGCAATGCCCAGGCTGTTTTGCAGCGCAATATTCTTTTTCGTCTGCGCAAGCTCTCGTTCCGTGGATATCAACAATAGATATCCGCCCTGATGAAACTCTATGTCAATGCCATCGCCAATTTCAAGCTCATCTTTGGCATTTTCAAAAAATTCGCAGGAAAATTTGGCCATCAGGCAGTTAAGCTCCGTGCCCCATTGCTGCCTAATGCCCGCACCGCAGCGCCCCGTGGCCCCCGCGGCAAGATAATCCCTCTCTAAAATAACAACATTTTTGGCGCCGTATTTCATCAAAAAGTATCCAATGGTGACGCCGGAAATGCCCCCGCCGATGATTACATAATCTGCCGTGTTTTTCATGGCAGCCCATCCCCCCTATCGTCATATTTTGCCAAATCCCCCAGAGCGATGCTCTTTACGCTTGGGCGGTATGTGGCCGGTTCAAGCTCATCAATAGGCAAGCCAAGGGCCCGGGACAGCATCCCCAGGGCTATGGGCACACAATTGCGCCCCTGACAAGGCCCCATGCCCAGGCGGGTTATGCGCTTCAGCTCTTCTATGGACGTGGTGCCGCCTGTGATATAGGCCGATATTTCGGCCTCGTCCAGGTCGTTGCAGCGGCAGACCACAGCGCGCTGGCGCACATCCACGCGGATGCTTCGCACAATGGGCACCAGCTGCTTGTCCACGGCAATGGAGACAATTGGCACCTTGTTCATAGAGTGATTAAGCAGCACGGAAACAACCCGGGCCATGGCCACAAAATTGCCGGCGCGGTCAAGGGCCACAACATCATCGCCCACAACGGGCAGCGGCCTAAATTCATAAGGCAGCTTTATAACGGCCCTGTCCAATCCGGATTTATCCTTCCATGTCATGTCCACCACCATAATGGCCAATCCCGGGCATTTTGTCAGGCACAGCGTGCAGCCGTTGCAGGCCTCGTAATTTATTTCGGGAATATCGTTGATGTCGGCAAAGGGCAAAATCGCGCCCCGCGGGCAGGATGTGGCGCATGGATTGCAGGGTATGCGCTGGAAACATTCTATGACGGCGACGGGGCCTTTAGCCAGCCTTTCGGCGGGCGGAAAGGCCGCATCCACCTCTGCCGTGGTGGGTATGCCCGTTTTTTCCAAAGAATTATGCATGTTCATCCCCCTTGTTGTTTGTATCAAGCAGCGCCTGCTGTATGCCATCCAGAATTTTACCCCCATGACCATGCCGAAGCGAGTGCAGCTGCGCCAGGCAGTCTTCCTTTTTGGCTTCCAGGGCGATGATGTCCAGCCCCAAAAAGCCCGCGGCGGCAAGGCCCGCCAGCCTGCCCGTAACCATTGCCGACGAAGCCTCTTCCACCCCCGCCACATCCCCCGCCACAAAGATGCCGGGTATTGACGTGGACAGCTGCGCGTCACGATAGGGCACATATCCGCCCAGGGCGGGCACATACAGCATTTCGCATCCCGCCTGCCACAAAAGCTCGGACAGCGGCGAAAGGCCCACGGCCACGCAAAGGGTGTCTGCTGCAAAAATCTTCTCCGTGCCGGCAATGCCCTGCCAATTTTTGTCAAGCTCCCAAAGGGTGACTTTTTCAACCTTGCCCTCGCCCTCGGCCCGCTTTACGCTGTGGGATGTCATAATGGGCACGCCCATACGCGCCAGCTTTGACGCGTGGACAAGATAGCCCCCGATTTTCGGCGCGCCGTCGCATACCACAAGCACATCCACCCCGGCCTGCAACAGCTGATAGCTGACGATGAGGCCGATATTGCCCGCGCCCAGCATCACAACGCGCCCGGCGGGCCTTATGCCATATTGGTTCATCAGGGTTTGCACGGCCCCGGCGCCATATACGCCGGGCAGGTCGTTGCCGGGAAAAAGCAGGGGCTTTTCGGACGCCCCTGTGGCCACCACAGTGGCGCGGGGCCTGATTTTCTCGTATTTCCCCGCGATTTCCGCCGCAAACACGCCGTCATCATAGGCCGCAAGCACCGTGGCGTCACATATCAGCCGAATATTGGGCATTTCTGACATCTGCGCCACCAAAATATCCGAAATATCAAAGCCGCGATATGACGCATATTGCTTCTCGCTGCCAAAAAACATGTGGGTTTGCTTTACCAGCTGGCCGCCGGGGGCATGTCCCCGCTCCAGCACCAAAACATCGGCCCCGGCCGCCCCGGCCTCTATGGCGGCGCAAAGTCCCGCAGGCCCCGCGCCGCAAATCAATAAATCAGTATGTATCATACAAACTCCCCTTATCGTGCTGTGTTTGAACCACCATCCCGTCACGCACAAGTTCTATACAGCTTTTCACATTGGCCACGCCATCCACCACCATCATGCACGAGGCGCAATTGCCTATGGCACAATACAGCCCCCGGGGCAGCTTTCGCGGGCCCGGGCTGTATGCCAGCGTGCGCACCCCCGATGCGTGCAGGGCCACGGCGATGGGCTCGCCTTCAAAGGCGGCGACAGCCACGCCGTCAAATGTAAATGTAACAGGCGCCCCCCGCGCGAAATCCAATATGGGATGGGAATTTTCCAAAAATCGCATTATATCACCCTTTTTGTGTTATTTTCAATCAGCATCCGATTATCAATTTGCCAGCATAATTGAATTTTAACATATCCATTGACACGGGGCAACAAAAATATTATGATGAATATATATTTTTCAGAAAAGAGGGATTTTTATGACCAATGCGCTATACACCGTGCCCGCGG
>JAITMW010000029.1 GCA_031277155.1 Clostridiales bacterium
CGGAAAGGACGATAGGCAGGGAAGGGTTTTAGACAGAGAGGTTGCCGAGATTAAAAAGATTTTGGATGGGCGGCGTTGAATTTATGTATAACCACCCCGGCGCTTCGCGCCACCCCTCCAAAGGAGGGGAATAGGCATTATCGCGCCAAAATTCCCCTCCTTGGAGGGGTGGGCTTTAGCCCGGGGTGGTTATTCCCCTTCATCGATAGGCACCCGAAGGGCGGGATGGTTATACAGCATACGCATAACATCCTCTAGCCGATGCAAAACATCAGCGGCCGAGATATGAATCACGCACAGGCCCAATCCCTCCAAATAGGCATCCCTGTTTTTATCATATTCAGCTTTTTCGTCACAAGAGCTGCCTTCAATCTCAATTACAACATTGCAATTTGTGCAGTAAAAATCAACGATGTAATTGCCTATGATTTTTTGGCGGTCAAAATCAAACCCTCTGAATTTCTTCTTGTGGAGCTGCTGCCACAATAGAACTTCGCTTAGGTTTCCTGCTTTTCGTAATTCTCTTGCTCTTTCACGTAATTTAGGGTTGTACGGGAGAGAGCGATAGTTTCTAAGATTTCGCATTTAACCACCCCGGCGCTTCGCGCCACCCCTCCAAAGGAGGGGAATTGCCTCCCCGGGCTAAATATCCGAACCAAAGTCGTTTCTCAAAAACTGATGCCACAGACGCTCGAATTCTTCCCGCGAAATTCCAAATACTTCTTCGATATCATAGTCTATATGCAGGCCGACCACATATTCAAATCCGAATGTTGTGTGGATAAACTGGACTATTGTCGCACCCCAGGCATAATTTAACAGCGCATCGCCGTCCCAGAAAAAATCTTCGTCTTCCATTTGGGCAAGTGTGGGTATCTCATTGTCCGATACCATGCGCATTATATCATCGAAGTAGCCATATGTGACATAAAAGTACCTTTCAAAATACGAGGCCGTCCCCTCAATAAGCCAGCTGGGCACATCCAAGCCAATGACAGCGACCCGGTGTTGTATAATATGGACTGTTTCGTGAACCAGCCAATCGGTTGTATTGTCGGTGACTACCGTGCTTCCGGAAGGTCTCACCACGGATATATAGGCGCCGGCAAAGCCCAAATAATCATCTCGGCCAATAGAGTCCGCAAAATCGGGATAATAATTAACCCTGATGTTTTCGTCCATGTCCCGGCGGCTATAGTAGAATATGGGTATTCTGTATGTAAAGGCGAAATCAAAGGCATAAAGCACTTCCGGCAGCCTATCTTCCAATTCCGCCGCCATATAAGGAAGCCACCGGGCATTTGCTTCGTTGGAATACCAGTAAAAGTTTTCTGATGTATAGCGGCGCACCATCCCAAACATAGCTTCGTTTGTATAGCGCCGCTGTTGTGTCCGAAGCCGATGTATTTCAGATACGGCAATTTGGAGGTCCAAGGCCGTGGTATTTATGTAGTGGAACACTTCCATTTCCGCCATCGTTATAAACAAAGAATTGCCGGAAATTCTGTAAGGGGTGTACATAGGGCGAAAACCGGGATAAAACCAATACAAATTCGAGCCGCTTGTCAACCAGTCAAATGTGGTGCCAAAGCCCCAAGACGTCTGATGGACGCCTGTTTGGTCACTGTTAAAAGTCGTCACAAAAGCGGGGTTGTCAATCCATGTCCACACGCCGACCAATTCGTGATTTTCTTCGGCCGGTTGAGCTTCATATGCTTGCAAAAGCGAGATATCAATATTATTGAATGTGACAATCCCTTGCTCTCGGGTGAACAAATCAAGGGGGCTGAAGTTGTTATTTCCTGTGCCCCGCATAATACCTCTTGCGCTTACAAAGTCAATACCCGCGCGGGCCCAGGACGAAGCCGCGGAAATATCGGCAAAGTCCGAGGGAGGCGGGGCGGGCAAGGCGGCCTCAAAGACGCTGATGGTATTCATAAGCATTGTCGCCGCTTGTTCGCGGCTGAATTCGCCCTCGGGATTAAAGCGATTGCCGCCTACGCCGGAGGTTATGCCAAGGGCAAAGGCAGCCAATATGTCCGGGTCGTCGGTGTCTGTAAAGGCGCCCGGGTCGCGGGACAGCCCTCTGTATGCCAACAAGGCGTCAATATTATCGCCGGTGGCATATTCCAGCCATCTTACCGCCATGCGGCAAAATTCCTGACGGGTAATGACATTTGTAAAACCGTCTTGCAAATCGGCGGGCACAAAGCCCCTTTCTATGGCTTGGGTGATGTCCTCTTGTGCCCATGCGCTGGCAGAATCAATGCTTGCCCATAGGCTTGTGGTATGTATCAACGCAAATATAATCACCAGTGCGGGTAAGGTTGCTTTCAATTTTTTCATTTTGCCAAACCTCCATATTTAAGTCGTCGCATTTTCTATGCGTATATCGGTTGCTTTGCCAAAGCGCTGCCGCTTTCAAGCGGTAACGGCGTAGTACCTTGCCAACCCTAATTTACAAAAACAGCAATATGCCCAAAAAGTGGCAAACGGCGCCGAGGCTTACAAAGAAGTGCCAAACCATATGGAAGAAGCGTTTGTCTTTTTTGGCGTAGAAATATGTGCCGGCGGAATAAAAGATGCCGCCGGCAAGGATAAGCAGCTGCATACCCAGGCTGGCGTTGCGTATGAACATGGGGGCCACAAACACGATAGACCAGCCCATTATTAGGTAGATGGTGAGGGACACTTTTGGGATTTTGCGTCCGGCGATGGATTTGTAAAGGATGCCGAAAATTACCATGGTCCATTGCAGCGACGCCACAACGACGCCCTGCCAGCCGCCGATGACCAGCAGTGCTATGGGGGTGTAGGTGCCGGCTATGGCCACATAGATGGCGATGTGGTCCAAAATTTGCAGCACCTGCCGCTGTCTTGTGTCAACCTTCATGCTGTGGTACAGCGTGGATGACAAAAACATGAGAAACAGCGAACACATGAAGACGGACACGCTGGCGGCAGCCAGCGTGCCGTGGCGCACAAAGGCGTGGATGGACACGGGGGCTATGCCGCCCAATGTGGCCGCCGCCATTGCGCCGTGGCTGACGGCGTTGCCTATTTCTTCGCCAAATGTGTATGTGCGTGGTTTTTTTGTTGTTGTCATAATGTCATCTCCACCCTTGCGGTCTTTTTGGGGTCCACCACCTGGCAAATGCGCACATTGCCCGTCAAAGATATGAGCATTGTGGCGTCGGCCAGGGACATGCCTTTTTCTGCCATAAGATATTTTGCCATATTTTCCACCGACATATCCACGGCAATGTCCAAATCTTCGTGGGATGCCAGCGTCATTATGTGGGTGGCGTTGCGCAGCATGGGCGTGGGCAAATTGGCGTTTTTCAGCACATCTACGGTGACGGTGACGCGCCCTTCCACCTCCAGCCCGCTTACACCGATTTCACCGTCGGCCATGGCCGCGTGCAAATCGCCCAGGGCCAACAGGGCTCCGGGCACATTTACGGGCAGCAGCAATGTTGCGCCTTCCGTGATTTTTTTGCAGTCCAAATTGCCGCCGTGGGCGCAGGGCACGCCGCAGGATATGGCGCCCAGGCTTTTTTCGGGGGCAACGCCAATCACCCCAACCATCTTGTTGACAGGAAAGTCGATTTCATCTGAAAAAATGACCCTGCCGTCCGCAATGGGCAGGATTTTTGTGTGGCTTTTGTCAAACAGATGCCCCAAAGCGCCCATGTCTTTGCCGCACAGCACGACGCCCCTGTCGGCAATTTCAATTTTTTCAATTGTGACCGAAAGCACATCACCAACTTCGGCGCCTTGGACATAAAGCGGCCCCGTCGCGGGGTTTACGCGGTTCCAGTCCAGGCCGTCAAAGGCGTCGTTTTCGTTTGTAATTTGGCCCGAAAGGGCGTCCAGCGTCTCGAAAATTATGCGGCTTCCCGCCGTCACCGTTAAAGCCGGCGGGTTGTCGGCGCACATGGCATAAATTGTCTTGTCCTTTGTGATTATGTTCATGATTTTGTCCTCCTTTGACAAAGGGACGCCCGGGAGCGCCCCCTATGTTTGATGCCGGGTAAACCCGGCTAAAGTAATGACTACAAGTCAAGTCAGTGGGGCATACGAGTTTAGTCGTAACCTTTAGTCGACACATGTTTTTTCGGCGTGGTTTTGTCTGCTTGCGCAAGATTACACGATACACATGATATATTTATACAGCACATATTTCCGAGGCCCCATATAGCCCCACAGCCTCTTGTCCAGGGCCTTCACGGCGGCGGCCATGCGCCGCCTGTCCTCGTCGTCTATTTCATCGCGGCCATAGCGGGCGCGGGAAAAGATTTGACACAGGTCAATCATCATGGTGCGATTGTCGTCAAAGCCTATACGGCGGGCTATGCGGGTGCCAAAGGCTATGGCGGTTTCGTGCGGCTCTATTTCATAGCGAAACAGGCGCATATATCGCAGCATTTGGTGGAAGTAGGCCACGGCGGCCTCGTTGTTGCCGGCTTTTTTGGATATGGCCATTTTTTTGGCCTCGAAATATGCCGCGCGGCCGCCAAACAAAGCCAGGGCCAGGGCCGTTGTAATTGCCACAGACCATGTTATCAATTGGCCGATGCTCATGTTAAGGACTGCGCCGTCCTCTCCCGCCATTATTATGCCCATCATGGCCGGGTCCATATCGTCCAGCTCGACAGGAAAAAGGCCGCCCCATGGCATATATTGGCCCATCATAAAATAATCGTCCCAATATTCATAGAAATGCGCGGGATTGTGGGCTTCCGGCCAAGTGAAGATGGCCTCGGTGGGCGTGGGGTCAAAGCGGTGCCAGCCAAAGCCCTCGAAATATACCTCGGCCCAGGCATGGCCCTGACGATTTATAACTGAAAGATAGCCGTAGGCATCGGCATCACCCGAGACTATAAAGCCCTCCACATAACGCGTTGGCAGGCCCAATGTCCGCGCCATTGTCACAAAGGCCGACGCAAAATGCGTGCAAAAGCCCACGCGCTGGTCAAACAGGAAATAGTCGACAAAATCCCTGTCCAGCGGAGTGATGCCCGGCGACAGGCTGTATTGAATACCGCCGCCATAGCGCAAAAAGCTCTCTAAGACAATGGCTTTTTCCAAATTGGTGACAGCGCCCGCTTGTTCTGTGACTTGGCGCGCCAGCTCCGTCACACGTTGCGGAAAATGGTCGGGCAGGGCTGTGTAAGTGGCGTTTATGCGTTCGGCGCGGGGAATTAAATAGTCTCGCAAAAGCCGGTCATAATATATGGAAATGCGATTGTGGGTGAATCGTGACGAGCTTCGGCGGCCGACGGACATCCCGGAAACAGCCTCTTCGTAAACATCGCGATAGAGACCGTGGCGGCTGGCGGACAGAAGCTCCACATGGTCTATGTCCTCGGGCAGATTGCCATAGTAGATTACATATCGGGCGCTTCTGGGCAAAAGCACATCCGAGCGCACAGAGCCATTGGCATCGCGCAACAGGTTTATGTCCTCGTAGGGGATTGTAACATATGACACCAAGCCCGTGGTAAAGACGGTGAATTTGCGCATATCATGCTCTACAAGCAGCCTGCCCTCTTCAAGCTGTGTCGATGTGGCCTCTGTAAGGATTTCCAAAGGGTGCGGCGGCCTGATGGTTGTGGCCCTCCACACATCGCCAAACAGCGAATGGCCCATGTTCCACATCAAGATACGCTCTGAGGCATGATCCAGTTCGTCAATAAGGCCGTCGTCAAGGCGCATGGTAAATTGGCTTGAAAGGCGCTCGAAGGCTTCTATGTTGGCCTCAAGCTCGCTGAAATCCATGGCAAAGTATTCTTCTTCAAAGCTGTTAATCCACGAAAAGCCCGTATATCTGTCAAAGACATTGCCTGTAAGATATATTGGCCCGGGGTGGTTGATGCGCATAAAGATGTCGAAATTGGCGGTGACATTGCCGCCCAGGCGGCGCGTGTTGCCCATGCCAAAACCCGTTTGCGCCAGGCTGAAGTTGCGCGGCGCAAAGGCCGATTGCAATGAATTGTTAAGGCTTGTAAACGGCCGCCTGATGAAATTTTCCGTAAAATCCCGGGCGGCGCCCGCCTGCGGCGTGGGCAGGGCTATGGCCACGGCCAGACACACCGAGGCAAAGGGCAGGGCATAAAGGACAAAAGGCGAGCCCTTGCGGGCGGTGGCGCCCATGCTTCGTAAATTAAGATGCCTTATGAGATAGGCCGCCACACTGAAAATAAAAACATAAAACGACAAATTATAGAAAAAGAAGCCCGTGTTTAAAACAAGGCCAAACAGCAGCACGGTTGACAATATGGCAAAGAAATTAAACCAGAAGAAGCCAAAGACAAACACAAAGACCGCCAGGCCAATAGCGAGGGACCACTGCACAGCCAAGTCATAGGCCGAGGTGTAAAATTCAAAGCCCGTGATAAAGCCTATTGTACCCGAAGCAAAATTTACAATTTCCGTAAGCATGGGATAGCGGGCCTGCTCGACAATTTCATAGGCATAATAGGGCTGCGCATAGGGATATAAATAAGCGTCGGGGGCCAATGTCTGCACCTGCCCCGGCGTAAACAGCAGCGCGTCAAAAATCAGGATAAGCACAGCCACAGCAAGCACAGCCCCGGCAAAAATTAAGGTGCCCTTGCTGTAAAAAATGCCGCGCAGCACCAGCATTATAAAAAACACCCGCACAAGCATGGTAAAAGGCGCAAATTCCAGATAGGTGCCCGCTATGACGGCCATAGACAGGCTCCATGCCAGCAAAACGCCCACGGTAAACAAAAACACCGTGTCCATCCATGTAAAGCGGGCAAACAGGCCCCTCTTTTTTGTGATATCGTCCATGGCAATCCCTCCTTTATCCCATAAACATCCGCCGAAAATCTATGGCGGCAATGCCCATATCGCCCAATCCGGCAATTTTTTTAGTTTCGTCGTCTCTCAGGTCTCTGAAATAAAGAACAATGACGCTGTTGCCAAAGAGGCTTAGGGTCTGTGCCGTGGCAAACAGGGCGTCGGATATTTCCTGGGCAAAAATAAGCACATTGTCCGCGTCTTCCTGCATTTTGGAATATGCCATTAAATAGGCGTCAAAAACATCCTGCCCGGCAAAGGCAATTTTTGAGGCAATGGTGTAAAGATAATCAAAGCCGCCGCCGGCACCTTCGTTTTGCTCGTCCCCGATAAAATAAAGAGAGCATGAAAACATCTGCCGCGCGCAATATGACAGGGTGGACACATAGGCCTCCATCATCAGGTCTTCCATGGCCGCCGCCGCGTCCTCGTCCTTTTTGTCGCCCTCTATTTCAGAATTATCCAGCAGCAGCACAACAGAATTGCGCTTTGTATTTTGAAAGTTTTTGCTGATAAGCTCGTTTTTTTTGGCCGAGGCCTTCCAATGGATTTTTTTATAGCCGTCGGTGGGTTGATATTTTCGCAGGTCAGAAACAACGGCATAATCCTCTTCGGATGTAAAGTTTTTCACATTTTGGGTGCCGCTGTCCGCCTTGGAAAGGGGCAGGGCCGCAATGTCCAGCACCCTGGGGCGCACCGTCAAAATAAAGGCGTGGCCGTGCTTTTGCTCGAAGCGAAAAAGGCCCAAAAAGTCATACAGCATGATATTTTCCACGCCAATTTCATAATTGCCGCGATATTTGGCGGAGACATTAAATTCAATTTCGTGATTTTTATATGGCCCTATGGAGAAGAATTTGTCGGTAAAATCCGCCGTCACCGCGGCAGAGCTGGCCTTAAAGCGCACCCGCACGGATGTATACGGCAAAAAGCTGTTGTTTTTCACATTGAAGGTATATTGCACCACTTCGCCTTTGACCACATTGTCCCGGTTCAGGCTCTCCTGCACGCTAAATTGGCGGCGCGACACCGCCGTCAGCCCAAAGGAAAGCAGCGGCAACACCAAAACCACATAAAGAGCCATATATGTAATGCCATCCTCGTATAAAAATATAAGCAGGATTAAGGCTACAAGCACAACCCCGTATGTTAAGCGGTTTTTTAGCATATGTCCCTCTCTATAATTGCGCCAATGGCCTGTGCAAGATGCGTCATCTGCCCAACAGAACCGTCCTTGCTATCTGGTCGGCTATGTGGTTGTCTATGCCGTCATCCCAAATGAGGAGTGTGAATCTTGGATCTCTCAGGTTCCATACTAGAATTGAATAACGTTCCATTATTTCTTCACCAATTTCAAATTCGTATAAAGAAATTCTTCCCCCGGCGGAATAAGTTCTGAGCGAGAGAAGGTCTCCCTTTTCAACTCCGTTTAGCAATTCATGAGGTTGACGATTACCACCTTCCCACGAATGAATTGTGCCAACAGCATAAAGCGTATAATCCCCTTCTTCTCTTGGTCTATCGGTCATATACACAACATCATCATCCCACTCAACATACCATTCTGCGGGTACGCTAAGCCTTCCCACTGTCCCGCCTTCCACATAAACAGTCTGCCAATTGCGTGTAATCCTTCCCGGTGCGCCAATAGCAATGTTAATCTGGAAGATGCCAAGCGAAAGAAGCAGAATTATAGACAATATCGCGGATAACGAGACAATCAAAGCCAATTGCCACTTTTTCATTTTCTTTTTCATCAAATTACCATAATGGTCTACAGCGGCGCCCGTACCGCCTTCACCGCCGTGTCCACCACATCCTTGGACGTAAGCCGCTTTAGCCTGGCCTCCTGTTTCAGCACCAGCCTATGTTCCATCACCGGCACAGCCATTTTTATAACATCATCGGGGATTACAAAGTCGCGCCGGCTATACAGCGCCCAAGCCTGGGCCGCGCGATACAGGCACAGGCTGGCGCGGGGGCTGCCCCCCAGGGCCACATCCTCGCTTTGGCGTGTGGCGCGCACGATGGCCACTATGTATTTATTGATTTTTTCGTCCACATGGATTTTTGTTACAAGCTCCTGGGCCTCAATCAGGCCGCTTGAATCCGCCACTGGCTGCAAGCTCCTGATGGGGTTGCTTTCTTTAAAGCGCGAAAGCATGGCGCTTTCTTCCTCGGCGGCGGGATATCCCAGGGATATGCGCATAAAAAAGCGGTCCAGCTGGGCTTCGGGCAGCGGATATGTCCCAAGATATTCTATGGGATTTTGCGTGGCAAACACAATGAAGGGCTGCGGCACATTGTATGTTTCGCCGTCCACCGTCACCTGATTTTCCTCCATAACTTCCAGCAGGCTGGATTGCGTCTTGGGGGATGTGCGGTTTATCTCGTCCGCCAGGATAATTTGCGACATTATGGCGCCCTGGTGATAATCAAACTCTCCGGTCTTTTGGTTGTACATGGAAAAGCCCGTGATGTCCGACGGCAATATGTCCGGCGTAAATTGTATGCGCCTGAAGCTGCAATTAAAAGACTTTGCCATGGCGGACACCAGGCTGGTTTTGCCCACCCCCGGCATGTCTTCTATCAGCACATGCCCCGCGCACAAAAACGAACACAGCGCAAGCTCTATGGCCTCACGCTTGCCGATAATCACCTTTTCAACATTGTCAATCACATTGTTCAACATTGCGTTATGGTCTGACATGGATATTCTCTCCCTTGTCTGTTATTTTAAAAAATCTCCTTTTTCCCTATCCCTAATGCCTGCCCCGCTCTTTTGTCCCTTTTGCGATTAACAAGAAAATTGATGAGGTAAAACAGGGTAAACGGGCCAAGTATTCCCGCCGTAATCATTGTTATCACAAGGCTTGCGTCAAGGGCAGTGGCGACAATGGTATGTTCTGGATTGTCGGGATTAACCAAAAATTCCCTTTGGTGGTTTATAATCCAAAAATTTTCGTGGCGGACGGTGTATGTCTGCCCGTGCAGCTCGAATTGAACATCCGACCATGAAGTGAGCCTGTCCGCGCTGATAAAATTATCTACCACGCGGCCCGTCACAAGATAAAAATCGCGCTGCGCATTAGAATTTCTGGCCCAAAACAAAGCGCTTAGTATCAGGCAAAACAACAGCGCCATACCAAAGCAGGCGAAGGCAATTTTTGCGCCGCGGGTGCTGCCAAACCATACAAGCGATATCATGGCTGCCTTGCCCCCAGCTTCTCCAGCGCAGTTTCAATACGGCAAACACTTTCGGTTTTGCCCAATATGGCCAGCAAATCAGAAGACCCGCCCGGCGTTGCCGCCTTGCCGGAAAGGGCCACCCGCATGGGCCAAAGCACCTGGGAATTTTTCAAGCCCGCATTTTCCGCAAAATCCGTTAAAAATTTATATAAATCTGACCCATTCCAGCTATTTTCAGCCAGCTCCGCCAATTTGGGCGCAATCTTGCCCAGCATATCGCGCGCAATGGCCTCGTCGCATTTGGATTTTTTATGGATATACAGCGCGGTGTCATAATCCGGAAGGGTGTCAATAAAATCCAGCATCTCCGGTATGTCGTCCAGCGCAGCCACGCGGCTTTGTACCATCTTTGCCAGCGCAACCCTGTCCACATCCGGTTTTTTAACGGCATTGGCCATATGCCCCTCTGCCAGCCTGTAAAACCTGTCAAAATCCATGGCTTTAAGATATTCGCCATTAACCCAGCGCAGCTTTGCCATGTCAAAAGCAGAGGGCGATTTGCTTATGCCGTCTATGCTAAAAATCTGCGCAAGCTCTGTAAGGCTGTAAATTTCCCGGTTGTCGGGGGGGCTCCAGCCCAGCAGCACCACATAATTAACCACAGCCTCCGGCAAAAATCCCTTTGCCAAAAAGTCCTCGAAAAAGGCGTCGCCATGGCGTTTGGACAGCTTGCCGCCGCCCTCGCGCAAAATCAGCGGAAGATGGATGTATGTGGGGATGTCCCAGCCCAGGGCCTGATACAACAGGTTATATTTGGGCGTGGATGTGAGGAATTCGCTGCCGCGGATTACATGGGTAATCTTCATTAAGTGGTCGTCCACCACATTGGCGAAATTATATGTGGGCATACCGTCGGATTTTATCAGCACCTGGTCCTCAAGCTCCGCATTGTCCACGGTGATTTCGCCGAAAACTTGGTCAACAAAAGTCGTGTGGCCCTTTGGTATCAGCTGGCGTATCACATAAGGCGCGCCCTGTGCCAAATTCTTTTCGATGGTTTCGGGCGGCAGGGCGAGGCAATGGCGGTCATACCCTTCCGGCAGGTCATCCAGCCGCGCCTTGTCGCAAAAGCAGTGATACGCCGCGCCATTTGCCACCAGCTGCTTGGCATATTTTAAATAATCGCTTTTGCGCATACTTTGCACATACGGGCCATAATCGCCGCCCACATCGGGCCCTTCGTCATATGCGATGCCCGCGATGCGCAGGGCCTCATAGATTTTCTCGGCCGCGTCGGCCACAAGGCGCTCTTGGTCAGTGTCCTCTATGCGCAACACAAAGACGCCGCCCATCTTTTTGGCCAGCAAATAGCCAAAAAGCGCCGTGCGCAATGCTCCCAGATGAATATATCCCGTCGGCGACGGTGCAAATCGTGTTCTCATGGAATTAGTCCTTCCGTATTTTGCCTAATCCCATTTTACCTCTAAACAGCGCAAATGTAAAGGGCAAAATCAAAAAAGGCAAAGAATTCCATGAACTCTTTGCCTTAGATTTTTAGATACAATCAGAACCTGCGGTCAATAATGGGCTGCCCGAATTTGCGAAGCTGATTTTTAGCCAATCAAGGAGGGCGCGACGACGCATATACAG